>JAGNMT010000003.1 GCA_017991025.1 Verrucomicrobiales bacterium | reverse complement strand
GATTCGGCAAGCGGCGATCAAGCCTGATGGTGTCTTTTCCTCCACTTTTAATCGTATGAAGCTCCCGTTTCCCCTCTTGTTTTCGCTGAGCCATTTTCAGACAGCCTGGGCCGCCTCGCCGCGGCCCAACGTCCTCTTCATCCTCGCCGACGATCTCGGATGGAGCGACACGACGCTTTATGGGAAGACGAAATTCTACGAGACACCGAACCTCGAGCGCCTCGCAATGCGCGGTATGACCTTCACCCGGGCGTATTCGGCCAGTCCCCTGTGCTCGCCGACCCGATCAGCGATCCTGACGGGTCTCAGTCCGGCTCGCACCGGTATCACGACACCGAACTGCCATGTGCCTCAGGTCGTCCTCGAAGCCACGACGGGAACAAAAGCGGCTCCGAACCAGAAAGCAATCCAGCCGAGCCCGCCGACACGATTGAAGACGGAGTATCGCACCCTCGCGGAAACTCTGAAGGAGGCGGGTTATGCCACGGGTCACTTTGGCAAATGGCATCTTGGTCCGGAGCCGTATTCGCCCTTGCAGCAGGGATTCGATGTCGATGTGCCGCATTGGGCGGGGCCGGGACCGGCCGGCAGTTACGTCGCGCCGTGGAAGTTCAAGGGTTTTGATGCCGATCCAGCGGAACCCTATCAGCATCTCGAGAACCGCATGGCAAAGGAGTCCGTTGCTTTCATGGAGACTCACCAGAGCGAGCCTTTTTACTTGAACTACTGGATGTTCAGCGTTCACGCGCCCTTTGACGCCAAAAAAGCCCTCATTGAAAAGCACCGCTCGCGCGTGGATCCCGCCGATCCGCAGCACAGCCCCACCTATGCGGCGATGATCGAGAGTATGGACGATGCCATCGGCACCCTGCTCGATACACTTGATCGGCTCAAGATTGCGGACCACACGATCATCATTTTCACCTCGGATAACGGCGGCAATATGTATGACGAGGTCGACGGCACCACCCCTACGAGCAACGCTCCGTTGCGCGGAGGAAAGGCGACCATGTTCGAGGGCGGGACCCGCGTCCCCTGCGTCATCTCCTGGCCGGGGCTCACCAGCGCCGGCACAAGGAGTGATACCATTATCCAGAGCGAGGATTATTATCCCACGCTGATCGACGGCCTCGCGATCAAAACCGAAAAGGACCAGCGTTTCGATGGTGTCAGTCTCACCCCTATCCTGAAAGGCGGCCACCTCGAGCGCGAAGCCGTTTTCCAATACTTTCCGCACAATCCCGGGGTGCCCGACTGGCTCCCGCCTGCTGTTTCGGTGCATCGGGGGGATTGGAAACTGATCCGCCTTTTCCACGGCGGCGAAAAAGGAGCACACCGTTATCTGCTCTTTAATCTCAAGGACGATCTCAGCGAGAAGTCCGATCTCGCCTCGAAGCAACCCGACCTCGTGAACGGACTCAACGCCCTGATCGGGAATTTCCTCAACGAAACCGGTGCGGTCGTTCCGATCCCGAATCCGGCTTTCAATCCGGCGAGCTATCATCCTGAGGAGGAAGGCAAACAAATACCCAAGGGTAACGAGAAGGGGAAGGAAAAGGCAAAACGGTCAGCCTGATTCCTTAACGAGCAAACTGAGGTGGTTGACGAGGAAATCGAGACGCTCGTTGACGTCGTTCATCTCGAGGAGAAACTGACGTTCATCGGGATCGTTTAGAAAGCTCTGCCCCACGACATCAGCGATCGCGGTGGGATCTTTCACGCAGCGGAGATGCTCTCGCAATTGATCAGAAATTAGTTTGCCTTCGCCGCAGAGACGACCGCTGAGATCGACCAGTTCCAGAGCCGCTGCTGCCGCTGCCGCCGGATTCCCGAGGTAGCAGGGGAGAGGCACGATGGAGGCGATCCGAAAGGGGGAATGTTGTTCCCACCCGAGGATTTCAGCCCGTTGGATCCCGGAGAGCATCAGGTGCGAGGTCCCGTCAGGGTGGGTCACGCAGGCACGGACGAGCCCCACTGTCGTCACCCGGTGCACCGGATCGAGGCTCGCGTCTGTGTCGATTCCGGGGCGGGCGTGCCCGATACAGAACATACGTTCCCGTTCGAGGCTGTAATCGAGCATGGCCCGATACCGCATCTCAAAGATAAAAAGCGGCATGTAGCCGTGGGGGAAGAGCGTCGCTCCCCCCAGGACCATTACCGGGATCGTATCCGGGACTTTTATCACTTCATGCGCCATCGTTTATCAAATACGAACTTCAGCGCCTCATTCGTCGTATTTTTACTGGAAAACTGACATTTATGGCATCTTTTCAATTGCATCCGATATGAATTGTGATTTCGTTCCGCCCCTGAAGAGAGGACCGTATGTCGGCATCAGGGCGATGCCAATTTTGAGAGTAAATGAGTGAATTAAGCAACAAAACAGTGGAGCTCCAACTCCATAATCGTGACACGGGAAGCGCCGACGTGCAAATCGCACTGATGACGGAGCGTATTACCCACTTGACCGGCCATTTGACGGCTAATAAAAAGGATGTCTCATCGCGCCGCGGTCTTCTGCGCCTCGTGGCGCGCCGTCGTAAGCTTCTCGATTACCTTCTCCGGACCGATCCTGATCGCTATCAGAAAGTGCTCACGACACTCGGTTTGCGTCGATAATTTTTGGAAAGAGCGTCGGTTTTACCCGGCGCTTTTTCTGTATCCTGGGGGTCTCCCCGCGGTTCCCGGCCGCTTAGCGTAACACCCCGTTCGGGTGGATTTCGCAGTCACGGCAAAGGACGCCAGAGCCTGCCGCCCGCCTTAAGGCCGGATCAACGAATTTTTAAACAAAAGGAAACATATGAGTATAGAAAAAATCACGTGTCAGGTCGGCACGCAGGAAATGACGATAGAAACAGGCAAGATGGGCAAGCTTGCCGATGGTGCTGTCACCGTTCAAGTCGGCGAAACCGTGGTCATCGTGACCGCCGTGTCGCAGACGAAAGTGAAAGAGGGTCAGGACTGGTTCCCTCTCTCGGTTGAATATAAAGAAAAGGCCGCCGCTGCCGGCCGCTTTCCCGGTGGTTACTTCAAACGCGAAGGCCGCCCCACGGAAAAAGAAATCCTCACCTGCCGGATGACGGACCGCCCGCTGCGTCCGCTTTTCCCCAAAGGCTACCTTTACGACACTCAGGTCGTAGCGCTGCTCCTCAGCGCCGACGGGGTCAATGATGCCGACATTCTCAGCATCAACGGGGCTTCCGCAGCCCTCTGCGTCTCGGACATCCCTTTCGCCGGTCCCGTTGGTGCGGTCCGGATCGGGCTTGTCGGTGACGAATTCATTGTCAATCCGACTTTTGAAGAGCGCGAAGAGAGCACGCTGGACCTCGTCTATGTGGGGCTCCGCGACAAGGTCATCATGATCGAAGGCGGTGGCAAGGAAGTGCCGGATGAGAAGTTCAAGGAATCTCTCATCTTCGCTCAAAAAGCGATCCAGCCCCTCCTCGACGCCCAGGAAGAGCTCGCACGACGTGCCGGTAAGCCGAAGCGCTCCGTCGCCCTCATGGAAGTGCAGGACGAACTCCTCGAAGTCGCCTACGAAGTCGCCGGTGACCGCATCGAAGACGCTCTTTACAAGGCCTCGAAAATCGAACGTGGTGCCGCCGTCTCCGGTCTGCGTAAGGAAGTTTCCGCGAAGATCCTCGCGAAATACCCCGACGCCAACGAGTTCGCGATCTCTCAGGCCTTTGATTATCTCCAGAAAAAGGCCTTCCGCATCAGTATTCTCGACAAAGGGCATCGCTGCGACGGGAGGGACATCAACACGATCCGCCCGCTCTCGGGAGAGGTCGCCGTGCTTCCGAGGACACATGGGTCTGCTCTGTTCGCTCGTGGTGAAACACAGGCGCTCTCGATTGCGACCCTCGCACCCGCTGATGAAAAGCAGTATTTCGACAACTACGCCGGCGGTGAAGATTCGAAGCGTTTTATCCTTCATTACAACTTCCCTCCCTTCAGCGTCGGTGAAACCGGCCGTATGGGCGGCATGAACCGTCGTGAGATCGGTCATGGTGCCCTCGCCGAGAAGTCGATCGAGCCGGTCATTCCCGCAGAAGCCGATTTTCCTTACGCAATACGCGTGTCCAGCGA
Source organism: Verrucomicrobiales bacterium (assembly GCA_017991025.1). Taxonomy (GTDB): domain Bacteria; phylum Verrucomicrobiota; class Verrucomicrobiia; order Verrucomicrobiales; family DEV007; genus Arctic95D-9. The sequence goes on along the minus strand of JAGNMT010000003.1, from coordinate 25,615 downwards.
AGTGATGGAGTCCAACGGCTCGACCTCGATGGCCTCGGTTTGTTCCGGTGTGATGGCCCTCCTCGACGCCGGGGTTCCTCTGATTCGCCCGGTCGCCGGAATCTCCTGCGGCCTCGTGACGGAGTTCGAAGGCGACAATCTGAAGCGTTATGTCACGATGCTCGACATCATTGGCAACGAAGACTTCATGGGTGACATGGACTTCAAACTCTGCGGCACGACCGTGGGGGTGACTGGCTTCCAGCTCGACTTGAAACTCTCCGGTCTTTCCCTCGACATCCTCCTCGAAGGCGTCGACAAGGCCACCAAAGGCCGCTTCACCGTGCTCGACGTCATGAACGGCATCATCGCCGCACCGAAGGCACTCAGTGAACACGCTCCCCGGATCGAGACGATCAAGATCGATCCCCAGAAAATCGGTGAACTCATCGGCCCCGGTGGCAAGAATATCAAAGGCATCCAGGCCGAGACCGGTGCCGATATCAATATCTCTGACGATGGCACGGTGAGCATCTATGCCGCCCATCAGGAGGCCTTGAATCGTGCCATCGAACTCGTGCGCCGCACGACCGCCGAGATCGAAGTGGGTAAAACCTACTACGGCAAAGTGGTCAGCACGACGAACTTCGGCGCTTTTGTCGAAGTCCTTCCGGGCAAAGACGGCATGGTCCACGTCTCCGAACTCGCTGACTTCCGGGTCAACGAAGTGACTGATGTGGTCAAGGTCGGCGACATGGTTTACGCCAAATGTATCGGTGTCGACGAGCGCGGACGGGTCAAGTTGAGCCGCAAGGCCGCCATGGCCGAACGTGGCATCGAAGCGGCTGCCGAACTGAATAAGTAAGGAGCATTTACCGGGGTAGTACCTATTTCGGACAAAAGCCCGCTTCCAGTGAGGGAGCGGGCTTTTTTGTGCCCCATCCGAAAGTCACTGATGCACAAAATTGCTTGCGACTGGGGCTACCCTCCTTTTCAATGAACAATCATGAAGCTGCATCCCACTAGACACTTTTTTACTGTTATTTTCCTCGGCCTCCTGACGGGCTTGACCATGACCGCAGCCTTCGCCGATCCGATTGAAGACGCCGTGACGGAGATCAGGACCCGTTACAACCAAATCGAGGGAAAAAAGCTGCGGTCCGAACAGATCGATTTCGAGGCCACCGATGGGCCGGGCTCAGGAACATGCACACGCTATTACCAGGGCAGCGAACTCGTGAAAATCCATCTCGCCTACTCGCTGGGCGATCATGGAGGGAGTGATGAGTATTATTACTACTCGGCCGGCCAGCTTTTCTTTGCTTTTGCGACTGATTCCTCCTGGGGATTTACGGGCACCACGCTGCCTAATGGGGAGAGTGAAACCATTGACTCGGCGACAGAGCATCGTGCCTACTTTGTAGATGGCGCTCTGATCCGGCACTTGTTCAAGGAGGCCCGGTCAAAGGATCCCAAGAATCTCACTTCGCTCTTGAATAAGCAAGCGAACAAGCCTTGCCCCGACGCTGAGAGGGCTGCGAGTCTCCTGAGCATGGGAAATGCCGTCACTCAGGTCAAAACGGGGGACGCTCTCGGTAAACTCCTCACCGCTGAATAATAAAGCGCTTCAGGGAGATGATTATTCCGTCCGATGACAGGGTAACTCTTGACGAGACGGCCGAGTTGAAGTCAGGCCTGATCAAGGCGGGGCATCCGGGGAGGAACGGGCAGAATGGCACAAAAGGGGAATCGCAGAGGAATTCTTGCCAGTCACGGTCAACGGGTGTATTTTATTAAATTTATAATAAACGAGGGTTTAACGGTATAAATTTTAACAAATTTAAATAAATTTTTATTTTTGCGAGTTAATGTTTGAGAATTTTGCAAAAACTGAATATTGTGACTGATTGATTTTTCCAGTGCGATGAGGTTCGTGGCCATCATTTTACTCTTTTGCGTGACGGTAGGTGGCTCGGCGCTGTTGGCGAAGTTCTGGCTTCGGGATAGCGTTGAGACCGAGATGGAGGAGCGCGCCCGGGTGGTTCTAGGCGAAGCGGGCTTCGAGGGAGTGCAGATAAAACTGGATCACCTCACCGGTTCTTTGAGTGGCTATGTGGAGAGCCCTGAGGAAATTGGGAAAGTAATCTTTATTCTCAGGGAAAAACTCCCGGCTGCCTACTGGCCGACGGAGGCCGAGACCCATCTTACGATCCGCCCGACCCTTCAGCCCTGGCTCCGGGTCACACGGATAAGCGGGAGCGATGAGGCTAAAGTGGAAGGCGTGCTTTCGGCAAACGAGGAAGCGGGGAGAACATTGCTGGGGTCTCGGCTGCATGCGATCCCGGGCATCGGGAAGATCGATAACCTGCTGACGCTCGATCCCAAACACCTCGCCTTTCCGAAGATGGTAGAGTTTGCTTCGCTCGCATCGGGATTGCTCGCTCATTCCGATGTCGCCGAGATCAGCCTGCGGGACGGTGTTATCAAGATCACCGGAACGGTGCCCAATGACGGGATCAAGGCCGGATTGATTGAAATTGCCGGCCAGATCAGCCCTGCGGATCCCATTGATGAAATCACGGTGAAATTTCCGGATACGTTTCTGCGCGTTTCCGACCTCAAAATTACCCGAAATCGATTCGGTATAGTCCTTACCGGAACCCTGCCTTCGGAAACGGATCGCGGTGCGCTCCTGTCGATCTTAAAAGGGTTAACTCCGGCACCGGAGATAACGGATCGTCTCGTCGTTTCGACGGATTGCTCCAAAGCCGTGTGGCAGAACCGTCTCCCGCAAATTCTTCCTGCCTTATTGAATGGTCTGACCGGCGAAATGACCGCCGAGTTCACGTCCACACAGATTCGCCTCCATGGCACGGCTCCGGACGAGGCCTCAGTCAAAATGATCGAGGCGGGGATGTCGCCATTCGTGGCGGAACAGCCTGCAATCGAGGTTGTTACTGAAATTGCGACCAAAACAAAAGGACCTGCGGATAGCGAGGGGATACCTCTTCGGGCGGTATATGAGGGAGGTCTACTCGTGATATCCGGCGCGTTGCCGGATACCAGTATCGTTGCCGGCATTACGGATAGGCTCGCGGCAGTGCTTCCCACCGTCACTATCAAGAGTGAGATAGAAGTTTCCCCGGCATCACCGGGTGGCGAGTGGCGGAGCCAACTTCCCGAGTTTTTCGCCGAAGCACTGAGTCGGATAAAATCGGGGACATTCACTTTTTCCGGAAATCATCTCGTGATGGAGGGTCGAACCATTGCCTTGTCGGACCGGCAAATACTACAGAACATCGCGGTCAACACCGTTCCGGCGACCTACACCATTGATAATCAGCTGGTCCATGCGGATCAACCGATCCCCAAACCGGAACTGCTCCCCGAAGTCAGGAGCCAGCTCAATGCGTCCCTCAAGCAGCTGCCCGCTTATTTTGACACCAGCAGCGAGGTTCTGAAGAGCGAGGAAAAGGTAAAGATCGCCTCGATCGCGGAGATGCTCAAAAAGACCGGAGCCGCCTTTGAACTGGTCGTTACCGGGTTTTCCGATAGTGTGGGAAATGCTGAGTCCAACCGGCAGTTGAGCCTGCGTCGGGCCAATGCAGTCATGGAGGAACTGGTGCGACTGGAGATTTCAAAAGAATCGATGGCTACCGCTTCCGTCGTCGAAAATGTCTCCGACCGCCCGCGAAGCGAAAAATGGAAAGCGCGGAGGGTCGAGGTATCCCTAAAGCCAGTCACTCCGGCAGCAGGTGGCGCAACGCCGATCCCGTAACCCGCTCCCATTACCGTATGGCACCGACCCTCAGCCCATCAGCCGAAACCTTCCTCTTTGATTGGAGTATCACCTTCGCCATAGGCGGGGCATTTTGTCTTATTATTGGCTTCTTCATCGGCTGGATTATTTGGAAGAATACACGTAGACTGAGCGAGCAGGTCGAAGGGAAAAACCGGACCGCTTTTGCCGACTACGAAAAGACAAGTGAGGAGATCGCGAAGATCAAATCCGAACTGACCGTCACCGGAGAATAAACGACCCACCATTTCACCAGACACGAATACAAGATGCACGACCTCTCATTTTTTCTCCTTAAGAATTGGCTTCCGGTAGGACTTGCCGCCATCGTCTTTTTCAGCATAGGCCTGCTCCTCGCGAAATTCACGTGGGGGCGGTTCAGCCAGCGGCTCACTTCTGCAATCGAAGAGAATATGAATCTGGCTGGCCAATGGAGCGCTCTGGGTGCCTCCCAGCGTGACCTTTTCAAAAAACTGCGTGTGCGTTGGCAGTCCGATCGTGATGTCTGGGAGTCGGCAATTTCTGAGAAGGATCTTCGGATCTCCGCTTTAACCCGGCAGTTTGATACGGCGGGAATGGCATTGCCGGTCGATCAGATCGACGACGCCAAACTCAAGGCAAAGGTGCAGGAACTCGAAGCGGCACTGAAGAATGAGAAGGAGGAGGTCGTCAGGCTCCGCAGCGAGGTGAAAACGCTTAAACTCGCACCACTCTCTTCTGACGCGACCGTCGGTCTGGTTGATGCTTCCGCAGCTGATCAACAAGCCCGGATCAGGGATCTCGAGCAGGATCTCATCGACACTCACGATGAACTTCACGAGGTGCGCCTGGGATACGAAAAGCAGGTAAAACTCGTTGAATCTCTCGAGGCCCGTCTCATCGGTAATCCCGCTCCGGTAACTGCTGCGGCAGCCGTATCAGAGGCCGTCGATGTCGAGCAGCTCGTGAACAAGCTGGCCGAGGCAGAGAATTTTTCAAAAATACACCTCGCCGAAGCGACTCAGTTGCGAGCCCTCTTGTTCCAGAGAAACCGGGAACTGAAACATTTCCGAAGCCTCTTAGGAGCCAGGGACGCCGAACTTGACCAGCGGCACGCGGCGCTGTCAGAAGAGCTTTCGGCCCGGAAGAGCGACATGGCGGTCATTGAAAACGAATTGCTAGCCAGGACCGGCGAACTCGCCGGCGCACGCGAGAAGCTCATAGAAATGGAGATTCTGCAGCGTCGCAAGACGTCCCTCCAGGCGGAACTGAACGATGCCTGTCACGAACTATACGATGTGCGCCGCGGCTTAAACAATCGTGTCAGCCAAATTGGGTTGTTGGAGACGCGATTGACCGAACTTGCAGATACCGAGGCCAGAAATAAAGAACTGGCGCAACTACTTGCCGAAAACCGGGAGGAGCTGGCGTCGACACGTCAGGCCTTGAGCGAATCCGGAGAAAAACTGAAGGATGGTGACGGCGAGTTAGCCGGGGTTCGGCAGGCTTTAAGTGAGAATCTTCTGGAAAACGAATCCTTGACCCGTCGGCTTGGTGAAGCCCGTCATGAGTTGAGTGACGTCCGTCTTGCTTACGCTGAGAAAGTGGCCGAGTTGGAAAAGTCAAAGGCTCAGATGGAAGAACTTGAGGCGATCATCGAGGACCGCACCGCTGAGGTGAACGATCTGTCGACCGAATTGAGGAGCCAGCGAGATCAGGTTCGGCTGATCAAGAACACTTTGGCCGAGACCGAGGGTGAACTCGAGGCTCTGGCGGATGAATCAAAAGTCATCACTGCGGGAATGCACGCAAAAGAGGCCTATTCAGCAGAGCAACAGCTCCGAATCGCGGCCCTCGAGCTCGCTCTCTCGGAGCGCTACAGCGAGTTGAATCTAGTTCGTGCAGAGGCGGATGAGCTTTCCACAAACGCCCGTCATTTTGAAGCTCAGGCAAAGCAACTCGGGGCGGAACTAGATCGACGTGTGGCCGAGTTTAGTGCGTCTGACCTGCGTGTCACAACTGCCGAGGAGGCGGTTGAGGCGGCTCATGCAAGAATTGCGGTCCTATCCGGGAAGCTTGAACAGTCAGAGCAATCCATCGCGCAGTTGCAGGAGGAACTTCGACAGCTTTCGCGGGACAAGGATGACACGATCAGGGAGTTGGATCGGGCGACGAGACGGATTGCCCTGCTCGAGGAGGCGGCTCAGACGAGAGAGTCCCAATTGTCGGAAATTGATCACGCCCTTCGTGAAACCAAGGAATATTCGAGCGATCTCGACCGTCGTCTGGCTCGCCTCAACACCGAGCTTGAACTTGCCCGGACCGAGCAGGAAATCTCACGGGCGGGAATTACCGAGTTGGAAGAATCTCTGCGGGAGAGTGACGGACGGACCCTGCAACTTTCGGGGCGGCTTGAGGAAAAGGAAACCGAGGTGACCAGGCAACTCGAAGAGCTGGCCATTCTAAAGATGTCGCTGGATGCCAGCGAGGCGAGAGAACTCGAAGCACAGGCCAGACTGGTCGACCTCCAGTCCGAGCTGGATGCCAGGCTTTCCGACCCCTTCCAGGGGAACGCGCCTCTTTCCGCCGAGGAGCAGGAAGAGGCTGATCGGCACAACCCGGCAATAGTCGCACTTAAGGCTCTGGTCTTTGAACAGACCGCGAAACTCGAGGACGAAGCAGGCCAACGGAGTCACAGCCTGATAGAAATCGCAGGACTTCGGGAGAAGTTGGACAAGCGGATGGAAGTGATTCGCGATCTTCAGGTTCAGATCAATTCGATCATGATGCAACGATCCTCCCAGGATAGCGAGATTTCGATGCTGAAAGACAAACTCAGAGCCGTTGAAGAGGACCTCAGCAACGCCCGGAACGAGGGACATGTCGCCTCGCTGGCCTCCGGGGTTTCGTTGAGCGCCCCCCTTACCCCCTTTGATGAAGTGAATCTCGCTGCAGCTATTCAACATTCCCTCACCACTGAACCGTCGGATGCAGAAGGCATTGCGCTTGACGATCTCGCCGGCAAGAAGACACATCACACGCCCCTGAAGGCCGCTGAAGCAGCGAATGCGCCAGGTGGAGCGGCTCCGAAACGGCAAGGAAGTGATGATAATGCCGTTTACTTCAATGAAGCCACTGCGGCACTCAGTGCATCAGAAATCGAGAAAATCGACCTGTGCGCCCGTGAGATCCGTCGATTCGGCCGCAAGGCTGAGGTTAATGTGATCGGGTATGCCGGTGCCGAAGGAACGCCCGACTTTACGGAGTCTCTCAGTGCCCGTCGTGCCGACGCCGTTCGTGAACGTCTTCTGGAGCGCGGGGTATCACAGGCGGTCGTCACCGTCCGCGGTGCCGGTCAGGATCGCCGTTTTTCGGATTGGAAAGCCCGCCGGGTGGAAATGATCGTGATCCCTCGCGCCGTTGCTGAGACCGTCAATTAAGATGCCGACTCCCGATAACCTGTTTCTGAAGGGTCTAAGTGGGTTGACGTTTTTTGGGACTGATTTCTCCGGCTGGCCATATTACCTGCTAAGCGGCTTGTTTTTTATCAGTTGCGGCTTGGTCACTGGATATATCATCTGGAGAAAGGGTCATATGCAAACGCTCGATGTGGAGAGCGAAGTCCGGGACACCACCATTGAACTCATCAAGCTGCGTAAAGATCTGATGCTTGAGGAAGAGGAATTGAACGCCGGTCGGGACGGAAATGCAGCAATGGAAGGGAAACCGGATTCGGCGATCTCTTCCAATGCAGATCAGAAGGCAGGTTGAGGCAATAAAGCTCTTCGTCTAGCGAACACATTACTGCCGACAACAAGAAAACACACCCGGCGAGAGGTGTGTTTTCCCGAAAAAGCGAGTTTCTGACTTTCCCTGTCAGGATCCGAGCTTCCAGTCCCCCCGGTAGGGCAGGGACATGAGTTCTTTGGCGGCACTCTCGTTGTCGACGACCTTTTCTTCCTTCGGGTCCCACTTTACAGGGCCGCCGATCGAGTGGGAAAGATACGCCAGATGCCCGGGGGTAACCGACCGGTGGGCCGTCTCGGCATTAGCGATCGTATCTTCACGAGAGATCACGCAGTCAATGAAGTTCCGTTGGTGACCGGGTGTCTTGTAGGTTTTCCATTCGCCGGAAACAAACCCGGAAGCCGCCCAGGCCGGATTTGAGGTTGTGAGTTTGCCCCGGGTGACATGCACCCAGCCGTTTTCACCTATCCATTTGGTGCCCATATTGTTACGTGATGATATTACGACTTCAGTGCCGCCATCATAGTGAGAAATGACGTCATAATTGACGGGGGAATCGTACACGTCTGTTTTCGGGAAGACCCAGTTTTTCGCCTCGACCGAGATCGGCCCGCTCTTGTCCATGCCGAGTCCCCAGTGGGCGATATCGTTGTGGTGCCCGATCCAGTCCATGAGCTGTCCGCCACCGTAGGCCAGCGTCCAACGCCAAGACCAGTGGTGACGGGCTTCCATGTAGGGAAGCATCACCGACGGGCCGCACCACAAGTCGTAATTGAGATCGGCAGGCGGGGTTTTGACGGTCGCATCGCCCTCAGGCTCGTCGTGTCCTGTCGGCAATCCGACTTCCACCCTGGTGATCTTGCCGATCAATCCATTGCGCGCGATTTCCACCGCCTGCTGGAAAAGCGTGTCAGACCGCTGTTGTGAGCCCACCTGAAAGACGGCTTTCCGCGAAGCCACCTCGCGATGAATGGCATGGCCTTCCGCGTACTTATGAGTCATCGGCTTTTCACAGTAGACGTCTTTTCCGCTCTGGAGGGCAGCCATCGTGATGATCCCGTGCCAGTGATCCGGCGTCGCGATCATGACCGCGTCGATGTCGTCACGGGCGAGGACTTCTCGGAAATCTTCATAGGCGGTGCACCCTTTCCATGCCCCCGAGTCGGTGCGGTTGGAGTAAATTTTCTCAACGGCGGCCTTCCCAGGTGCCCGTCCGTAGTCCCGGCTTCGTTTTCCGCCGCGTTCTGTGAAGTGCAGTTCCTCGACATCGCAGACCGCGACGCCCTGGACATCGGCATGGGCTAAAAAGGCTTCCATGACACCGATTCCGCGATTTCCCATCCCGATGAAGCCCATCGTGACCCGTTTACTGGGGGCATTCTGCCCGAAGGCAGAAGCGGGGATGATGGTCGGTGCGGCGACCAGAGCCGCAGCCTGACCAAGGAATTTTCGTCGAGAATGGGTCGTTTTCATGGATGGGTTTTTGAATAAGAGTGAGGTTCAGACATCACAAAGCTGAGCGGCCTGGCGCAGGGCTAGGATGGGGTCGTCCCAGGTAGGAATGAACTCCTGGGCAACGAAGCCGGTGTAGCCGGTGGCGAGGATTGCTTCGAGAATCGGGGGATAATTGATCTCCTGGGTGTTGTCGAGTTCGCCGCGGCCGGGATTGCCGGCGGTGTGGTAGTGGCCGATCACGTCTTTATATTGGCGAATGCGCCGGATAATATCGCCGTTCATAATCGAGACGTGATAGATGTCGAAAAGGAGTTTGAAGTTCGGAGAGCCCACCCGGTTGATCAGTTCCACACAAAAATCGACGTTATCGCCAAAATATCCTGGATGACCTTTCATCGGATGGGTGCTGTCGCGGGAGTTGAGGTGTTCAAGAACGAGCGTGATACCTGACTTCTCCGCGTGCGAGATCACCGATTTCCACGTCTCGACACAGGCCGTAGCGGCCTTTTCATCGTCCATGCCGTCGAATCGCATACCGGTGAAGGTGATGACATTCTTGCAGCCGACACCTGCGGCAACATCGATGCTCTCCTTCAACTTACCGACCACCTCGTCGTGAAATGCCGGGTTGCAGGGACCTTTCATGAATCCGTGGGAGCTCACCAGTGAGATTTCAAGGCCCAGCTTTTTCACGTCGGAATAGGCTTCGCGCGGGATTCCTTCCATCGCGACGAGGCCGATTTCTTTGCAATGTTTCGCCAGCTCCACCGCCTTAAAGTGTTTGTCGAAACACCATCCCATGATGGACTGGCGGATGCGACCGTTCTTGACGACAAAAGCCGGATCGACATCCGCCCGTTTAAGCTGGGCTCGAGCATCGGGGATTCCTCCTACAGCACCTCCGGCAAAAAGTGATGCGGTGGTGAGAAAATGGCGGCGGGAATTCATGTGTTGGCGAAGTTACACGGAAAGTGCGGTTTCTGACAAGTCTCTTGAGAGACGCACTCAAGGGATGCGGGAGTCCGGTCGGCTTGCTTTTCGACGTTTCCAGAGCGAGTTTTGACGGTCCGCCATGTCTTCAGCGCTACAGTTTTACCGAACATTTCGGAGCATGCTCGAGGAACAGCAGAGCGCATGAAAGAACTGGAATGGTATCATGCCAATTTCGACACTCCGGACGATCTGTCCAAATGGCCGGCGGAACTCAACGGCGGAGTGGACCGTCCTTAACCGAGAGGTCTTTATTCCTGGACCGGGATAGGACCCCAACGATAAATGCCGTCGAGCCACGCCTTGCCGGTGTATCGCGTGGCGTTCTCCGAAGTGACCAGAAGAAATCGCCCGGATTTTTGGATTCGAAACTGCGCCGGGGCATCGCCCGGGGCTAGATTCGGATCCTCATAGGAAAGGGTGGCAATCCAGTTGCCGTCCCGGTCTTTGATGACTTTATCCGCCGGAATATCGAGACTCAGGTCGCTGCCCATCGCTTCCAGTTCCCCCCTCTGCCATCCGAAAGCGACACGGAAAGTGCCGTCGTCACTGGCGCGAAGAGAGGCGCGTCCGCCGAACCCGTCGTCGTAATCACCGGAGCTATCGAGTGGCATGACCGCTTCCGGCAACGGCTGATTCGCAAAGGATATTGCCATCCCGGTCGTTTCAATAAGGGCGAGCCAATAATCGGGATTCTCCTCGGGGGGCGTCGGCGCGGAGGTCGCTCCGGGAACTGTTGATGGTGCCGGTGTTGGCGCTGGTGTCGCCCTGGGCGCAGAGGGAAAACGCAGCGCGGTCAGGCGAGTCCGAAGGTCGGGCCACCGCTTTTTAAACTCCGTGATGGCGGGCTCTTTTGCCGGACCGAGGTTTTTCAGCGCCTTCTCTAACGCTGCGTCGGCGCTCTTGAAATCCTTTATCGCCATCGATCGTCTCTTCTCCTCCGAGAGTCGGCGATACTCACCGTTGAGGCCTTCATCGCCGGGCTCGAGTTGCCCCGGGGCGAAGTCGATCTTAACCCGTGAGGCACCGACAATGGCTGAGAAGTTGGCACCTTGGGGTTCTTCCTCCCCGACGGTCCTGGTGAAGGTAATCTCACGTTCCGCACGGGTGCCTCTTCCTGACCAGCGTGAGAAAAACCCGGGGTCACCGGGGAATCGGAATTCGACGAGGACGCGAGGAGGGTCGGATTCATCGAGGGTGAGGTGCCGCCCGCTTTCCTCGTCAAAATAGTGGGAGAGCGCCGTGTCGGCCACAGACGAGACGATTGCGATCCAGCCGATTCCGGAGATCCATGCGATAATAGGGAATTTTGATCGGCGTGCGCGCATACAAGTCTGTGTCCGTGTTATGCCTTACCGCTATCACGATGATGCCGAGATGCAATTTCCGTTTCCCTGAGAAATCGAGGAACATGAATCCGCTCGCCATGTGAGCGCTATATCCCATCCATGCCAACCTCACTTCATTACGATGTTATCATTATCGGCGGAGGGCCTGCCGGATCCAGTGCGGCCGCCGTGCTTGCTGATCACGGGCACCGTGTCCTGATTCTGGAACGGGAGAAATTCCCCCGTTATCATATCGGTGAATCACTCATTCCCTTTACCTTCCAGCCCCTCGAACGCATCGGAATGATCCCGAAGATGCGTGCTTCCCATTTTACGAAAAAATACAGCGTCAGCTTTGTGCAGGCCGACGGGCGGCGGTCGGAACCCTTCTACTTCTTCAATCGCTACGATAAAGAGACCATCGCGCAGACCTGGCAGGTACTCCGCTCCGAGTTTGATCAGATGCTGCTCGACAACGCCCGTGAAAAAGGAGCCCAGGTTCGCGAGGAAACGGCGGTGAACGATCTCGTAATGGAGGGGGATCGTGTCGCCGGCGTTCGGGCCGTCTCACGTGCCGGAGAAATATTCGAATTCCGTGCCCCCATCACCCTCGATTGTACGGGCAAGGAGGCCTTCACCTCGAATCGTCGCGGTTGGCGCGTGGGTGATCCCTACCTGAACAAGATCGCAGTCTGGACCTACTACGAGGGTGCGAGGCGTGACCCCGGTATTGACGAAGGAGCCACCACCGTCGCTTTCATTCCCGACAAGGGCTGGTTTTGGTACATCCCGCAGCACGATGACCGGGTCAGCGTCGGGGTCGTTGCCGAGGGCAAATACCTGACCCGCGACGGAGTGCGCGATCCAAAGGCGATCTTTGCGCGGGAGGTTGTTGAAAATCAGTGGATCAAAGACCATCTCCAAGACGGGCAGCAGGTCGGAGACTATTTTCTCACCAGTGAATACTCCCGTCATTCCCGCTATTGTGCCTCACCCGGGCTGCTTCTCGTAGGTGACGCCTTCGCGTTTCTTGATCCTGTCTTTAGCAGCGGGGTCATGCTTGCCCTCAAGAGTGGCATTATGGCCGGTGACGCGGTTCATGAAGGGCTCATTAGTGGTGACCTCTCACCTGGCCGGTTTACCGACTACGGATGCACCCTTCGCGTCGGGATTGAGAACATGCGCAAGCTCGTTTATGCATTCTACGACCCGGGTTTTTCCTTCCGTGACCTAATCATGAAATACCCGGACGCCGCCGGTGAAGTCACTGATTGTCTCTCCGGCGACGTGAACCGCGATTTCTCAGGACTGTGGAGTCAGATTCGCGAGTTCGTCGAGTTGCCGGAGGATCTGCCTTATGGTGTGCCTTTGGCGTCCGTGTCGGAGTAAGGGGAGGGGAATCGGAAAAGCTGCGCCGACGTCAAACGCGGGCCCACCGGAACGTCCGGGCTGCTGCGTCAAGGTTGGGTTCTCGCTGGCCCTGCTTCCCCGGACGGATCGACGCGGGGATCGGGAGCTCCGAGAAGGATCCAAGTCTCGAGTAACGCGATTTCAAGGGGCGACAGCGGATCATCCGGTGGCATCAGACTGCCGGGATCGTGGCTGCGGATTGCCCTGACGAGGGGGCTTTTTGCGACGTTTTTTGGTATCACTGCGGGACCCTGATCGCCACCACGCATCCAGCCGGCCTTCGTGTCGAGGACGAGACCTCCGTCGTCTTTCCCTTCCGCCACAGAATGGCATTCGTAGCATCGCTTTTCGAGGATCGGGAGGATCTGGGTGTGGAAGAACCTGCCCGGATCGTAGGTTGAGGCCGACGGATCCCCGGCGACGGCCCCTGCGAGAAGACTAAGGACCAAGAGGCAAATCACAACTCGCTTCATTGGGGAGAACCACGCCCCATTCCCGCCAGGCTGCACTGCGAATCTTGCTGCTTGCGTCGCATAATTTGCCGATGGGTGTGAATTTCCGCCTGCCTTGGAAAAGCCTGTCGGACTTATCCCATCCGGATGCGGAAAACGGGGATTCGGCCCAAATATCCTTTCGTTCCCGTCATCCGGCAGGGATAATGCGGTTCCTATCTTCAGAACTGCCGATCAATTAGGGGAACCTACGTCCAAACCCCGGCCGAGAGAGTTCCGGGGGACCAGAACAGACAATTTAAAACGAAGATAAAACGCATTGCGTCACACCGTTCCTCAAGAATAAATCTCCGCCCCCTTCTCTGTAAACTCCCGCGCCTTCTCGGCCATTCCTTTCATCAGGGCCTCATCCGCCTCCAGACCCAGCTTTTCTGCGTACTCGCGCACATCTTCGGTGATCTTCATCGAGCAGAAGGTAGGTCCACACATCGAGCAAAAGTGCGCGGTCTTCGCGCCGTCCTGCGGCAGGGTCTCGTCGTGGAAGGAGCGGGCTTTCGTCGGATCGAGGCCAAGGTTAAACTGATCTTCCCAGCGGAACTCGAAGCGGGCTTTGCTCAGCGCGTTGTCGCGAACCTGGGCGGCAGGGTGGCCCTTTGCCAGGTCCGCGGCGTGGGCGGCGATTTTGTAGGTGACGACTCCGTCCCGAACGTCTTCGCGATTGGGAAGTCCGAGGTGCTCCTTGGGGGTGACGTAGCAAAGCATGGCGCAGCCGTACCAGCCGATCATGGCGGCGCCTATGCCGCTCGTGATGTGGTCGTAGCCGGGTGCAATATCGGTGGTGAGGGGCCCGAGAGTGTAGAATGGTGCTTCGTGACACCATTCGAGCTGCTTTTCCATGTTCTCCTGGATGAGGTGCATAGGGACGTGGCCGGGGCCTTCATTCATGACCTGGACGCCTTTGTCCCAGGCAGCGGTGGTCAATTCGCCCTGGGCTTCAAGTTCACCGAACTGAGCGGCATCGTTGGCGTCCGCAATAGAACCGGGACGGAGACCGTCGCCGATCGAAAAGCTAACATCGTAGTCGGCCATGATGTCACAGATGTCGGACCAATGGGTGTAGAGGAAATTCTCCTTGTGATGGGAGAGACACCATTTCGCCATGATGGATCCGCCTCGCGAGACGATGCCGGTCATGCGTTTTGCGGTGAGAGGAATAAAGCGCAGGAGCACGCCAGCATGGATCGTGAAATAATCGACGCCCTGCTCGGCCTGCTCGATGAGGGTGTCACGGAAGACTTCCCAGCAGAGATCCTCGACACGGCCGTTCACTTTTTCGAGGGCCTGGTAGATGGGTACCGTGCCGATGGGAACGGGGGAATTACGGATGATCCACTCCCGGGTGGCATGGATGTTTTTACCGGTGGAAAGATCCATAACGGTGTCGGCACCCCAGAGAGTGGACCACTGAAGTTTTTCAACTTCCTCATCGATAGTCGAAGCAACTGCGGAATTGCCGATGTTGGCGTTGATCTTCACGAGAAAGTTTCGCCCGACGATCATGGGCTCGCTCTCGGGGTGGTTAACGTTCGCGGGGATGATGGCGCGTCCGCGGGCGACTTCGTCGCGAACGAACTCGGGGGTGATGTAGTCGGGGACTTTCGCTCCGAAAGGCTGGCCGGGGTGCTGGTGATTGAGGAGATTGCGGGGCCCGGCGTTATCAGTGACGGCTTTGAAAGCGGCTTCGCGTCCGAGGTTTTCCCGGATCGCGATGTACTCCATCTCCGGGGTGATCATGCCCTGCTTCGCATACCACATCTGAGTGACGGGATGACCGGACGAAGCACGAAGGGGTTCGCGCTTGAGGCCGGGGTATTCCTTGAGGCGGTTGCGGGCGGCCTTCTTCTCGTTGTAGCGGGAAGCATGCTCGTCGGAGAGGTAGCCATTGTCTTCGGGCTTCACTTCCCGGCCTGCATACTCGGCGACGTCGCCGCGTCCGAGGATCCAGTCACGGCGGAGGGCGGGGAGACCTTTTTCGACATTTCCCGAAAAAGCGACATCCCCCCATGGACCACTGGTATCGTAGATGCGGACCGGCTCATTCACCTCGATGCGGCCATTCGGGTGTTTGGTGTCGGACAGACTCACTTCGCGCAGAGGCACGCGAATGTCGGGGTGAAACGTTCCGGGCACATAGACTCGATTGCTGTTGGGAAAGACGTCGGCGACGGTTCGGGGGGCGGTGGCAGCGGCGGATTCGGTCGGTGTGATCATGGTGGGAGGAAGGGATTCAGGTGTTGAGGGCTTCATGCCTTGAGGGCGTGGAGGGGCTGCGGGAATGAAAAAACATCGTGTACTGGCAGTACCGGGCTTTCCGGTTCGAACTCAGGGCGATGGTGACGTGGGTAACAAAATTCATGTGGCGACTCCCTGCGGCAGCATTACCTGCATCAGGTTCGAAGGGTCTTGCCATACGGCAATCTCAGCGAGAAACGCTCCCCCGTCAGAACACGGAAAGAGTAACTGATGGGGCGAGAAGGTCAAGGGATTCACCTTCTCTTCCCTCCAGCGTCAGCACTTGAGGCTTGCTGATAATCTGATGATGGGGAACATTGTACCTCTTCGTTCCAAGATTGGCTCTTACGGGACGTTTCAGGTTTGTTCATGAGGCTGCTGGATCGCTATATCGCCCGTCAGGTTTTTGTTTCCGCGATCTATGCGGTTGCGGTAATCATTATTATCCTTGTGCTGGGCAATGTCTTTAAGGAAATCCTCAAAGAATTGGCAAAACGCCCGGATCTGAGTCTGAGTTTTGTTTTCAAATTCATTGCGCTAGTTATTCCAATTTCGCTCAGTCTTGCGATTCCTTTTTCGTTCCTTACAGGCATCCTTCTCACGTTCGGTCGACTTTCGGCGGACAGTGAATTTGTCTCCATGCGTATGGCTGGGTTGAGTATGTGGCGAATCTGTGTCCCTGTGGCCGTGGTGGCGGTTTTTTTTACCAGCGTCTGCGCGCTCGTTAATCTCTCCGTCACTCCATGGGCCAAGACGGAAATGGAGGGGATGAAAGCCTCTTTGATTAATCTAATGAAACGTGAACCGATGCTCCTTTTTCCGGAGCAACAGGTGATGTCGGAACTGCCTAATCATCTCGTCTTCGCAAGAAAAGAAAATGGTATCCTCAAGGGGCTCCAGCTTATCAAGATGGAAAACAACATCCCCATGGCGATTGCGGTGGCCCGCGAAGCCCGTGTGCTGGTGGAACTGGACAAGGAAAATCCCGAATTGGTTCTCGACATGACGGATGCCAATCTCATGATCCGAGGTGAGGACGGGACTTTCATGGACTCGTCGCTGCCGATGTTCATGACTTCAGTGGCAGTGGGCGTCTCAATCAACAATCTTATGGCAGGCGGAGCCGTTGCCAAAGAGAAGCCGACGAATGTTCCGCTTGGCCGACTATTCGCGAAGACTCGTGATACCACTCTGGAGCCCTCCGTTCGCGCCACTTACCGGACAGAACTGAGCATGCGTTTTGCTTTCTCGGTTTCGTGCCTCACTTTCGGGCTCATCGGAGTGCCCCTTGGAATCACCGCGCAACGTCGTGAAAATAGTGCCGGTTTTATCCTGAGCATGATCATCGGCGTGACGAATTATGTCATGCTGACGATGGCGCAAACCGTGAGGGACAGGGAGGACCTGTACCCCCATCTCCTCGTCTGGGTGCCAAATATCCTGTTTTTCTCACTCGGTCTCGTCATGTTCTGGAGACTGGCGCGGAAATAGAAGAACGGCGGCGCGCGTCTTCCGTGTTTCCTCCCTGTCAGAAGCCGAAAAGAGACGTAAGCAACACCCAGCCTTTTAAAACGAGACTGCCTAGAATAATCCAGGAGAGGACTTCGAGAACGAGCACGGTCACAATCGTGCCGAGAATGAGAAAGACCGGCCACCATCCCCCGGGCTCTTCGGTGCCGTGTTCGCATTCAAGATAGGTATTGAGCATCTGGTAATTCCGGGTATTGGACTTGAACCAGAAGGAAAAAACATCTCCCACGACAGGGATGGCACCGACTATAGCATTGATGAGCATGTTTCCACCCATGCGAAGAAGGGTCTTAAAAGGAAGTCCCTTTTTGCCAGCCTCCCCAAGTATGACCGTCCCTATGATGGTGGCAGCGGTTTCGCCACCATAGGGGACGAGACCCAGAATCGGGTCCAAACCAAAGCGGATTTTCGTCCCCGGGATACGGATGCACTCGTCGAGCAGCCACGAGATTTTCCGGGAGGTCCGCGCCTTTTTCAGGAGCGTATCCCTGAGATCCTGCGTCAAGAATTTTCCCGGGAGATCGTTACCGTCCGGATTCGGAGAAGGATCAGGAAGCATGCGTAGATTACGGAGTCACTCAGGTGAGGGGCGGAGGACCGGCGAGAGCCGGACCGTCGGCCTTTCGGAAGCGTTTCACGACCATTGCAATCAGCACCGCCGTTACGACCAGAATCGCGATTCCGAGAATCGGCCGGTAAAAGATCCACGCCACGGCCACTGTCAGCGTCCAGACAATCGCGGCGAGCAGGAAGGCGATGATCGTCGTTCCGGTGCCGACAAGACGACCGAGAAAAGGAAGAATGCTCGCGAGCACGGCGATGGGACGGAGAATCATCGAAAACGCGATACCGAGCATCACAAACCCGCCAACACGGATCGCAAGGGTTAACATATTATTCCGATTTTGCGCCAGTTGGAACATCTCGGGAGCACTCATCAAGCCTGACTCAAGGAGGTCGAGTTGTCCCCCGATACTCGTGTGAAAAGAGACAAACGTATTTCCGTGCTGCTGGGCGACTACGCTCACCGGCCCGTTCGGCACGATCTGAAAGCTGACACGCTGATCCCCCACGGCAGGGGAGGCAGGATTGCTGCCAAAATAAACAGTGCCATTATTCAATTTGCCGGTTTTCCGGATTTCATCCGATGCCTTTTCAAGAGTCTCAACCGCGAGAGCCCCGGCGACACTGATTTTGGAAACGAGGAAACCCGGGAGAGAGAATGCGCCCACCGTTACGTCATCCGCCATGCTCGAACTCGAGTCATATTTCATTTCGGTCGGGTTCTGGTGTCCTGCGGCCTTTTTGAACTTGCTCGAATCGACAAGACCATCCTTCCATTCCTGACTGTAGCTGTATGTCTTGACTGTTTCAGTAGAGCCTCCGACTTTTGTTTTTTCTTCAGTCTTCACGTCTTCGACCCACTGGAACATCTCGGCCTTGCGGATGAGCTTGATCGCCGAACTCTGGATTCCAAAATCGGCATCCTGCAGAGGGGCCTTGGTCTTGGTTTCTCCCGTGATGTGGATAAGTTTCCCCTCCATCGCGGGATCCACTGTTTCCGACTGAACCGACACAACCGCACCGGCTCCTTCTTTCAAATCTTTGTATCGCTTGACGGAACGCCCCTCATTCCAAAAAAGCGCAAAAACGACAACCGCCGCGAGGATAAATCCAAAGATGGCTCCACCAATGGAATCTTTGCCCCGACCGCCGATGCCCCGGCTCGTCACCTCAACGTAATCGCTCATAAGAGCTGTTTAGCAGAGAAGCACTGTTATCGCAACCAGTATCCTGTGCCAAATATTATGAGAGTGCCGTCGTTTTGATATCCATCAGCATTTGAGCGTTCGAGGGATAGCGCTGCATACATTTCAGGAGCCATTCCATCGCATCAACCTGCTTGTATCCGCTCAAACCGCGACGGATCACATAGATCTTTTCGAGAACGTGGGGTGGAAGGAGCAGTTCCTCGCGGCGAGTCCCCGATTTGTTGATATCGACGGCAGGATAGACATAACTCTGCGCGATCTGGCGATCAAGAACGAGTTCCATGTTCCCGGTTCCTTTAAACTCCTGAAAAATAGCCTCATCGGCTTTACTGTTTGTCTGCACGAGGGCTGTAGCGATGATCGTGAGTGATCCTGCCTCGCGGGTGTTTCTTGCTGCCGCAAAAATCCGGCGGGGAACCTCGAGAGCCCCCACGATTAAACCGCCGCTGGCCGTTCCCCGCTTGCCCCCGCGCATCTGGCTATTAAAAGCGCGAGCGAGCCGTGTAATAGAATCCATCAGCATCACGACGTGTCGCCCCCCTTCGACCAGCCGTTTCGCCCGTTCGATGGCGAGAAGGGCGATGCGGGTGTGATCTTTTGCTTCGCTGTCGTTCGAGCTGGAAAATATCTCCACATTCGGAAATGATCGTTCAAAATCGGTCACTTCTTCGGGTCGCTCGTCCACGAGGAGAACCATGAGGTGGATCTCATCCTCATAGTTGTGAAGTATTCCTTCGGCGATGTGGTGCAATAGAGTGGTTTTTCCTGTGCGGGGAGGAGCGACAATAAGACCGCGCTGGCCTCGTCCGATGGGAGCCATGAGGTCGATGACCCGAGTAGTGGCACGATTCGACTGGGTCTCGAGGGTCAGTTTCTTGTTCGGATTGATCGCGGTAAGCTCCTCAAAATAGGGGAGTTTGGCACTTTCCTCAGGAGGTCGGCCATTGATCGTGAGCAGCTCGATCAACTGGGGACCGCGGACGCCCTGTTTTGAGATACATCTTACCATCAATCCGTCTCGCAACCCGTAAATACGGACCACCTCGGGCGTTATAAAAACATCCTTGGGTGATTGTTGAAAACCCCGAATGCGTTCGCGCAGAAAACCAAATCCTTTGGCTGAAATTTCGACGATACCCTCCGACTCGACGGGCGGAGAAGAATCGAGGGCGGCTGCCTCGCGATTGCGCTCCTTGTCCTTACGATCAAGGTATCGCTGCTTGCGGGTCTTGTTGAAATGGCGGTTTTCTCCGTCTTCTCTGTCCCGCTGCGGCTCCTCTTCGCGAGCCTCATCACTGTCGGTGCCATCAGGGCCCTGTCTGTCTTCAGGCTCAGCACTACGGCTTTCCGGACGGTTCGGGTTTTCAGTTCCCGCAAATTCGCGGTTCCCTTTTCTGCGCCGCTGCCTCGGGCCACGGTTGCGGCGGGGGCGCCCTTCCTGACCTTCGTCGGTTCTCGGGCGCTGTGTGTCACCGGTTTCACGAGAGGCATCGGATGACGGGAGGTGCGGCACCGCAGCGTCAGGAATGACTGACACGTTTTCAGCCGGAGCATGATCAGAAGCAGCGGCAGGCGTATAAACCGGAGCGGGAACCGTTGCAGGAAGTGGCGGCGGCACATCACGATAGAGCGGCAACTCAGGGGGTGAAAAGGCGGGAGACTTTTCCTCTTGTGGTGCAGCCGGTGTCGCCGCGACCCCGGCAAATTCGATCTGTGCGCTTTCGGCTTTCGGCACTTTCACTTTTTTGGGAGGTCTTGGTGACCCTTCAGACATACCCGGAGCTTTTCTCGGACGGGGTTTCTTAATCGTCGGGACCATGGCCGCGGCGGGATCGGTTATGCCCTGAGGAGGATCAATGGAATGGGATTCTGCGGAGGAGGCGGATTCGCTCATTAGGAAAAACGGAAAGGAGGCCAAACGGGGATTCTATAATCAAAAGGAAAATGGGAGCACCTGCGGAACAGTATAGGAAAACCACAGGTGATGGGGAAACTGGATTAGTTGAAAGCCTGTAAATTCAAGCTTTCTAAACAATTCCGAAGCAGTCAGAACGACATTCGGTAACTGAGTGCCCCTTAATCTGAAGGAGAGTCATCCCGCGCCCGGCAGGGTAGGGGAAGATGGGCGCGAACTCCCGATCTGGAAACGTTCAGGGACAAGCGACTTTGCCTCCCCATCCCGCTCCGCGCAAGTGTTTTTTTCAGTCGTCGGCGTCGGGATCATATTCACCGTTGTCCGTCCCGCCGTCCCTGCGCGCCGGACGATCACTTGTAATCAATTTCCTCGATATAAGCGAGGAGCGAACGCCGGGTCACTTCGGCGACGTTTCCATGAACTTTCGCAAATGGAGGAACAAACCAGGGATAGGCGCCGGTGACATCGTGCAGTACCCGGATTTGGCCATCGCAGGATGTCCCTGAACCAATACCGATCGTAGGGATCTCCAGTCGTCGCGTAATCTCGGCGGCGACCTCTGCAACGACGCTTTCCAGGACAATGGCAAAAGCCCCGGCTTCTTCGAGCGCGAGTGAGGCCTCGATGAGGGTCTTTGCCTCTGCGTCGGTCTTGCCTTTCTTCTTGTATCCACCTTCCTCGCGGACTCGTTGCGGTAACATTCCGACATGAGCACACAGCGCGATGCCCGCACCGGTTAGCGCCTTCACTTTCTCAATCTGTCCCAACCCTCCCTCTAGTTTAACCGCATCCGCCCCGGCCTCAATGAGACGGCGTCCATTCCTGAGTGCCTCGGCAGGATCCCGATAGGTATTGATTGGTAGATCAGAGACGATAACAGCCCGGGTTACCCCCCGGCGCACCATTTCGGTATGGTAGGCGATCTGCTCCAATGTTACCGATGTCGTGTCCTGATTTCCCGCGACGACCATACCGAGGGAATCCCCTACCAGAATGAGTTGAATACCGGATTCATCACAAAGGCGGGCCGACGGGTAGTCGTAGGCTGTAATCGCCGAAACAGGCCGGGTGAGCCGCGCTTTGAGGGAATCTGAGAGTGGGGGAGTCATTAATGGGCCAAATGGCAGGCACCGGATCGGTGGCGTCAAAATCCCGCAGGATTTAGGTAAGACAATTCAATTTCGAGTGAATTAAATTATAAAAATATTGATTAATTATGGAAATTATATTATTCTATTGTCGACACAAACATAGCTTTTCATTTTTTCCGGCAACACCACACCGCGCCTGAATAGGGAACCAAAACCGCCAAGCCGTTTGAGAACCGGCAGGGAGTTTACGTTCGGGGTGATTCCGAGAGAGGAGGGAGCGCAAAGACAGACAAACAGATGGTTACCCACGCGAAACGCGAATTTGAAATATTCCTTAATTGGCAAAACCTCTTCGAAAACCGGATTCCAGCGAATAGTCCTTATAAAGAAGGGGGATTCCTGCTCCAGCAACGGTATGATAAGAGTAAACGCCGCGAGAGTGGCCGCGAGCCCCAACACCGCCAGCATCGGAGTTATGGTTTCCCGGAGCGGAAAATTGCACCGTCTACGCTGCCCAAACAGGAATCGGTCCAATCTCCCGGTTCGTCGTTAGGCTTCGCGTAAAAACTTTTGTCCGCTAAGGACATTGGTGAAGAGATGAGAATTGAGGCGGGGTCGAGAGGCTCCGCCTCTTTTTTGTCGGTTTTTAAGGCATCGCATCCATTCTCAGCGCTTCCCGCTCCCCCTGATCAGAAGGGTGATCTCCCCTTTGCCTGGCTGGGCGGTGAATTCAACCCTCAGCACTTCTGCTGAAGCCCGGCGATAGGTTTCAAATTTCTTTGTCAATTCACGAGCGACGCAGACTTCCCGCTCGGGATCGAGTGCCGCTATCGCGGCAAGAGTCCTGGTAAGGCGGTGAGGGGATTCGAAATAGATGGATGTCTCCCGCCTCGCCAGTGCCTCTTCAATTTCCCGGCTCTTGCGTCCGGATTTCACGGGAAGAAAACCGCCAAAGTAGAAAGCGTCGGTCGGTAAACCTGATCCGGCAAGGGCGGTGATTACAGCGGAGGGGCCCGGGATCACCTCAAGTTTCACTCCGGCTTCATGGCAGGCGTTCACAAGCCGATAGCCGGGATCAGAAATCGTAGGGGTCCCGGCGTCTGAAAGGAATACGATTCGCTCTCCGTTCAGGGCGCGCTCGACGAGGGACTGCGAACGATACTGCTCATTGTGCTCATGGAGGGCGACAAGTTCCTTATCCGTGATCCCGAGGTGATTGAGCAGACGTCTCGAATGGCGTGTATCCTCACAGGCAACGACATGAGCAGCCTTGATGGACTCTACAGCACGAAAAGTAATGTCGCCGAGATTCCCGATCGGGGTACAGATCAGTTGGACTAGCCCCGAACTGTCAAATGGCTTCACGATGTCGGTTTATCAGAGACCGGAAACCGGATTCAAGTGTCGAGTGTTACCAACCGTTTGCCAATTGGGATACCAGTTTATCAGCAAGGTCTTCGGCCGCGACCGAGATTGCACTGCGCTCGCCGACCTGGTAATTGGCATCTACAAACTGAATGGTCTCGCCAACTACGGTTCCCTGGTACGATCTGACCATGGCTCCGTCGTCCGCATTCTTGTTGTCAGGGGTTTCATCCTCGCGCGGGGAGTAATCCCCGGGTTCCCGCAGACGTTTCTCACCAATCGGGGCCCCGGTTACCGGGTCTTCGAGATGGAAATCAATGTAAATATAGACACTTAACTCCCTCGATTTTAAGGAGTCATTCCGCACTGCCCGCAATTGTTGCTTCTGGATCTTGCGAATTTCTCCCACAAGAACTGCATCGGCGCTTTCCCGGGTCGAAACCTTATAGGTGCCGTCCGCCTGAAGTTCCTGAAGAACCGCATTGGTCACGAGGCTCGTTAAGCGGGGTTCAAGGGTGAGATTCTTAAACGGGGGAACATGGATCTTATCGATCCCGGAATAGGACGACGGTTTAACTGATCCCAGTTGATAGCCAGCGCAGCCAGAAAGAAAAAGGCCGGAGAGGACCGTGATGAGTATTAGCTTGGTCGAAGACTTCATTGAGAAAAATCACGGTCGGCTGCAGAGGGACACCAGAGAGACTAAAACCAACCGACCTCGGTTTGAAACTAGGCGGGAATATTGAAAAAACAAGGCTTAAGAGGACCCGAAAAGGGCAGAATTCGACTTTTTATTAAGATTTCTTTACTTTTCAAGGATTCATCCGGCCGGAGGCGCGGCAGCGGCAGGGGGGAGTGGGAGAACCTCATCGTCCGAGGTACGCATTTCGACCTTGTCCTTCTTCAACGGATTCGGGCCGAAAACTCCAGCTTTTTTCTCCACGGGCACGGGCATATTATCCAGCACATTGAGACGCTCCTGGGCTTTCGCCGCCCAGGGGGTCGCTGGGTTTTTCACCACTTCGCGGAAATAGACCTTGGCGGAGTCCGGCTTCCCGCTCTTTTCATAGAAAACCCCCGTGTTATAGAGTTTCTCCATCGAGCGCTCCTCAATGGTTTGGAGGTTGGACTTGATCTCGCTCGCTCTCTGATCTTCCGGATTCTGGTTCACGAAGTCGAGCCCCGCTTCGACCTGGGCTCTGTCTTCGACCGGACTGTTTGACTTTTCCGCATTGACGCCGCGGAGTTTGAAGATCTGATATTGAGCCTCTTTCGCAAATTCCGTAGTGGCGTATTTGTCCACGACGGACTGGAAGGCGACTATCGCCTGGGCCGTTTCTCCCACTTTGGTATGCACGTAGCCTACATTAAGAAGTGATTTCGGGGCGAATTCAGAAAAGGGAGCGCTTTCACTAATCTGCTCGAACATTTCGATCAACTTGGAGGGTTGAATGGGGGCTCCGACCCCGAGAAACCCTTTCTTGTCAGTATTCCGTAAGGCTTCGGCGATACCGAACTGACGCTTCACCGCCTCACTGAAATTGGGGGTGTTTCGATGATTCGTAATTAACGCCTGGTATTCTTCAAATGCCTCGCGCCCGTCGCCGGAGGCCTCGAGCATACGAGCGTAATCAAATTTGGCCTGGGTGCCGGCGTCAGTGCGGGAATAGTTCCTGCTGATAGACTTGTAGGCATCTCGAGCTTGACGGGTTTTCCCGCTGCTTTCGTAGGCCTGCGCTTTGGTAAGGGCTGCTCCGGCAGCACCTTCCTGAGTACCGAGTTGCTCGGCATTCAGCACCTTTTTTTCTTCGCCCCGTTTGAAGAGCCCGAAAGATTGAGAAGAATTGATTCCCAGCGAGAAAGCGAGAATGCCGAAAAGAAGATATCGCAGGTCACGGATCATGAGAGAATGCCAATTAGGTTGTTTCAAAATAAGCGAAGGCGCTCTACGAGCAAACGTATTTCCGCAGCAAACCGGAATCGGGAGAGTTCCGGGGCTTACGTTGGAAGAATTGATTGTTTGATTGGTTTTACTGCCGACCCTCCGGAACATTCCATGTGGAACGTTCCGAAAAGCGGTAACGTCGCTGGTATAATAATCCAAGGTGACACCTTCGATGATTCCCGTAAAACAGTGTCACACGCGTAGTCTAAACGACGGGAACCGCGATTTTCTTAGTCGCCTCACCGCTTTGTCTTCACGGCTTATAACTTCTTACAATATATGTAATATAAAATTTAATACCCGAACAAGCATTTAGGGGCTTCCCCTTTCCCTGATTCGATCTCGAATTTTCACTGGTCTATTGATTCGGTCGCTGTAAACTGGCACGCTTACATTTCGGCCTGTGACACTTACCTCGTGCGATTCTATTGCCCGCGCCGGGTTCTCCAGGTCACCCCTTGATGACGACACTCCTATCTCCGCTGATATCGACTAACGCCACGAGTATGGTCCCGCTCACCGGCATTGCTTTAACCTCGGATGATCCGGTTGCCGGAACGATCTTT
>JAGNMT010000146.1 GCA_017991025.1 Verrucomicrobiales bacterium | reverse complement strand
GCGCGAAGGGCAGGAGTGCCCTACGTGATTCGTCCCCTCGGGGTATTGAATCAGTACGGAGTCACCCAACGTCGCGCGCTTCTCAAGCAACTCTCCCTGCGCTGGTTCGATGGTCCCGTCTTGGGCCGTGCGGCGGCAGTTCATTTCACCCTCGATGCCGAGCGCGAGGAGGCCGAACGACTGGGGATAGCTTTCAAGCCTGTGGTGATACCCCTGGGTCTCGAAGACGTGCCCCTGCCCGACGCCGATCCCCATGTATCACCCTATGTGCTCTATCTTTCCAGGATCGATCCCAAGAAGAATCTCGAATCTTTGCTCGAAGCATGGAGCCGGGTCCACCTGACCCGGCCGGAGTGGCGACTCCTTATTGCAGGCAGTGGCGAAGCGGACTATCTCGCCGGTCTTCGGAAAAAGGCTGACTCTTTGGGTATCGCACACTCAACCGAATGGGCCGGAGAAGTGAGCGGTGAGCAAAAGGCCGGGTTGTTGGCAAATGCGGCGATTTATACACTGCCATCCCATTCGGAAAACTTTGGCATCGCGGCGGCGGAAGCGTTGATGGCAGGGAAGGCCTGCCTCTTCACACCCGGCGTGGCGATAGGCGTCGAAGCCGCAAAAGCCGGTGCCGCCAGACTCGTCGACGGAGAAGCGGAACCGTTGGCCGACGCTCTTTCAGGACTGATGGGAAATCCGTCGTTACGCGACTCACTGGCAACCGCGGCAAGAGATTTTGCCGCGACCGAACTCTCCGCCGGGATGATGGGGAGAAGGCTGAAGGATCTTTACGAAAAGATCATTGCTACGGGGACAGCATATTGAGGCACGACATTGCCGCGCTGCGCTTGCCCTTCGGGCAGCCTTCGGCTGGCTACCTGCGCTTTGCTGCGCGCCGTCTACCCGGTTGACTTCACTTTGTTTTGGACGCTTCGCCTGCCCTATGGGCACCGATCTTCACTGCGCTCCGATTGTCTATCTTCGCTACGCTTCGATTTGCGTAATCGCTTTGCTGCGGTTCCTGTCGCGCGCCCTTTTACCGTTCACGGGCGGAGCTCGTTCGCTCTTTCTCCTTATCATCTTCAGACTTGAGCCGACACCTGATTAGATTACTCTTCCTACAGAATAACAATTTTCCTTCGCTACAAACTACCCGCGCCATGGACTCCAGAATAGAAATCAATCCCGAAATTTGCAACGGTCGCCCCATCATAGCAGGAACACGCATCACTGTGGAAACGGTCCTTTCCTACCTCAGCGCAGGTGATCCGGTCGAGGAAATCATGATCGCGCACCCGGTCCTGACACGCGCTGATATTCTTTCCTGCATCGACTACGCCCGCCGACTCAGCGCAGCCCGGAGCACTGTCAGCTTGAGTTCTTGATGCGCCTTCTTATTGACGAAAATCTGCCTGCCACCCTTGCGGACCTCTTTCCCGTGGAGAGTTATCACGCCACGAGGTTCGGCAGGAATCCGTCGGATCAGGAACTATGGAAAGCTGCCCGGGAGCAGGATCTTGTGATACTCACAAGGGATACTGACTTCTTCGACCGACTTATGATCGAAGGACCACCACCCAAAGTCGTCTGGGTGAGGCTCGGCAACCTTCGCCGCCGCGAACTGGAAATGGTGTTGGTCGAAATGTGGCCCAGGATCGAAGGACTTCTTGAGAATGCCGATCTGATCGAGATACATCCACGGGTGATCGAAACGTTTCAACACCCGGGCAGCTAGGAACCGGTAGCAATGGCTCGGAATGAGAATTGACCGCTCAGGATGTGCTCTATGAAAGGTTAATCAATACCGGGACCGCATGAATCTCCGCGATATCACCCCGCTCGTGCTTACGTTCAACGAAGGGCCCAACATCGGTCGTTGCCTTGAACAGCTTCGGTGGGCGACAAGAGTCGTGGTCATCGACAGCGGCAGCACTGACAACACCGCCGCCATCTGCGGGGAATTTCCCAATGTCGCGCGTATTGAACGAAGCTTCGACAATCACACCGCCCAATGGAATTTCGGCCTCGATCAGATCACTACGAACTGGGTTCTGACCCTCGACGCGGACTACCTGCTCACCGATGAGTTCGTCGCGGAACTCCGGGATCTGGAAAGCTCTGAATCACCCGGTTCAGCCCGTGCCTGGAGCGTCGGGTTTTACTACGTCCTGGCAGGGAAGCGACTGCGAGGCACCTTGTATCCGCCGAGGGTGGTCCTCTTCGAGCTTGGCTCCCATCGCTATGAACAGGATGGTCACACGCAGATTCTGAAAACCAGCGGTCCAACCGGTGTCCTGAAAAGCCGGATAGATCACGATGACCGGAAGCCCCTCTCCCGATGGCTGGATTCGCAGCGTAAATACGCGAGCCTTGAAGCGGACAAACTGAGCCATGAGATTTCCGGAGGGGGAATTGCCGACCGTCTCCGCAAAATGCTCTGGCCCGCCGCCCCGGCGGCATTCATCTATACCCTTCTCTTCAAAGGGTTGATCCTCGACGGATGGCCGGGAATTTTTTACGCCCTGCAAAGAACCCACGCCGAGCTGCTCCTGTCCCTTGAGTTGCTGGACAGGCGAATGAACAAATTGGCGAAGCGATCAACCGATGAGTGAAGAAATTTCGACAGATTATACCTACTCCACGGCAGAGGCCAACCATACCAATGCCTATCTTTGGGCACCAGTGGTGCGCGAGCTGAGCGACATCGTGCCGACTGATGCATCAGGGAGAAGACGGGTATTCGATCTCGGCTGCGGCAACGGCGCATTGGCTCGCCACATTCGCGACCTGGGGTTTGATGTCACCGGAGTCGACCCCTCGGAAACCGGCATCGAGATAGCCCGGCGGGAGAATCCTGCGATCCAGCTTGAGGTCGGAAGTGCCTACGAGGATCTCGCGACAAGATTTGGACAATTCCCCGCGGTCGTATCATTAGAGGTGGTGGAACATGTCTATTTTCCCCGAAAGTATGCCCGATGTGTCCACGACCTTCTCGAACCCGGCGGAACCCTCATCATCAGCACTCCCTATCACAGTTACCTGAAGAACCTTGCACTCGCCCTGAGCGGAAAATTCGACGCGCATTTCACTGCCTTATGGGATAACGGACACATCAAGTTCTGGTCTGTAAAGACACTCTCGAGTCTGTTCGCTGAACAAGGGTTGACGGTGGAGAGGGTGATCCGGGCCGGAAGAATTCCAATTCTGGCAAAGTCGATGATCCTGCTGGTGCGCAAAGGGTGAGGGGGAGAAGAGGTTCTTCGTTCTTCGTCTATGCCCTTGCGCCTTCGCCGTCTCCTCATCCTCTTTGCGGCAGGCATCGTCGTCCTTTCGACATGGGTTTTTCTTGCGCCCTGGCCGCGAGCGATGAGGGAACCGGTCCCGTGGGTGCCCGATGCCATCGTGTTACTCGGAGGCGCCGACCTGAAGCGAATCAGCAAGGCGACTCACCTTGCTTTTGCATTCCCTGGCACCCCCATCATTATCTCGGGCGATGGCGGCTACCTCGCCGAGGGTCTCCGGAAAAACCAAATCGACCCGGCCCGATTTCTGATCGAGCCTGACGCCGACTCCACCTGGGACAACGCCTCCTTTCTGAAACCTCTCTTCATCGAACGACGAATCGAACGGGTTGTTCTGGTCACCAACTGGTTTCATGCCCCGCGGGCCGGAGCCGTCTTTCGGAAGCAGTATCCGGGGATGGAATTTATTCTTGCTTTTGAGCCGGCTTCCACTCCTGTCACCCCGTGGGACCGTCGCTCCAACTGGCGGGAAAAGCTCGCTGTTCTCTACTACCTCGCGCGATACCGGGTCTGGAGTTTCTGACTCGGATGGCCCGGGATTAAGCGAA
Source organism: Verrucomicrobiales bacterium (assembly GCA_017991025.1). Lineage (GTDB taxonomy): Bacteria > Verrucomicrobiota > Verrucomicrobiia > Verrucomicrobiales > DEV007 > Arctic95D-9. The sequence goes on along the minus strand of JAGNMT010000146.1, from coordinate 3,999 downwards.
ATTAAGAAAGCCCAGCCTCCACGAATTCCTTCGCATCCGGAGGGCTCCGGTAGGGACGCACCGCTGGCGCGACGCAGTCGGGGCGTCCGCGATGGGCGCTCTTCCAAACTTCGGCGGACGCCCCGGCGAGGCGCCCCTACCGCGCGACTTCGCGCCGGAATCCACCCAAGGCCCATTGGTCAATGAACTGAGGGCTTAATCCCGTGCCATTCCTGACTGTCCGATCTTTCCTTCACCCTCCACGCGGGGCTAAAAAAACTTTCACTTATGCCTTCTATTCTCGGAATCAACGCCTATCATGGCGACGCCTCGGCCGCGCTGGTCATCGATGGGCAACTCATCGCGGCGGTCGAAGAGGAACGATTCAACCGGATCAAACACTGGGCCGGGTTTCCCGCAGAGTCGATCCGCTGGTGTCTTGCACAAGGTGGCGTCGCACCGGAAGATCTTGATCATGTGGCCATCTCCTTCGACCCGAGGGCGAACATGGGGAAACGACTCTCATACGTTGTTCGCCATCGCCCTTCGCTGCGGGCGATCGTGGACCGCTTGAAGCGACAGGGAAAAACACTCTCCCTTGAGGATCAGTTCGCCTCGGCACTCGGACTTAGCGGCACTCAATTAAGGGCAAAATTCTACCGCATCGAGCACCACCAGACTCACGTGGCGGCAGGCTTTCTGATTTCACCGTATGATGAAGCGGCGGTACTGTCAGTGGACGGCATGGGGGACTTCACGAGCACCCTTACCACGCATGCGAAAGGCAGCACCTGGACAGAACTGGACCGGGTGTATTTCCCGCATTCGATCGGCTTTCTCTACAGTGCCATCACGATGTATCTCGGATTTCCCTACTACGGCGATGAGTACAAAGTGATGGGACTGGCCCCCTACGGGGAGCCCGAGTTCGCCGATTTTTTCCGTCAACTCATCTATCCGAAGGGTGACACCTTCGAACTGAACCTCGATTATTTCACCCATCACAAAAAGGGCATCCGCATGAACTGGAACGACGGGGCACCGATGATGGAACCCTTCCACAGCGAACGTCTCGAAAGGGAGCTCGGACCCATGCGAAGAAAGGGCGAGGAGATGACTTCCCGCCATGACAATCTCGCCCGGTCCATGCAGATGGTGACCGAGGAGATCATCATTCACCTTCTCAATCGGCTGCATGACAAAGTGAAATGCCCGAACCTCTGCATGACGGGAGGCGTCGCGATGAATTCGGTCGCCAACGGCAAGATCACCCGCGAGACAGCATTCGAAAATGTCTATATTCCGGCCGGTGCGGCGGACAACGGGACCGCCTTCGGCGCGGCGTTTTATGTCTGGAACCGGATCCTTGGAGGTGAACGGGGCTTCGTTCAAGATCACGCCTACTGGGGCTGTGAATCCAGCGACGGTGAAAACCTCGCCGCGATCCACGAGGCGGGGCTTCCCTGTGAAACCCTGGAAGAGCCCGATTTACTGGAACTAACCGTGCAGAAAATACTGGAAGGCAAAGTCGTCGGCTGGTTTCAGGGGAAGATGGAATTCGGAGCACGGGCGCTCGGCAATCGCTCTCTCATCGCCGATCCCCGCCGCACCGACATGCGGGACATCATCAATCTGCGCATCAAGTTTCGTGAGAAATTCCGCCCCTTCGCTCCCAGCATCCTGGAAGAACAGGTCGGCGCGTGGTTTGAAATCGACGAGCCCGCTCCCTATATGGAAAAGGTGTTTCCCATCCGCGAGGAAAAACGTTCGTTAATTCCAGCGGTGACGCATGTCGACGGGAGCGGACGCCTGCAGAGCGTCTCGAAACGGACGAATCCCCGGTACCACGCGCTCATCACCAAATTTTACGAAAAGACCGGCGTGCCTATTGTCCTCAATACGTCGTTAAACGAAAATGAGCCGGTCGTGAGGATACCGCAAGAAGCCATCGCCTGCTTCCTACGCACTGACATGGATGTCCTGGTCCTGGGACGTCACCTTATTGACCGGCATGCGATTAACTTCCCGGAAGAGTCGCGAAGTCGATGGCCCATGTGATATTCTGCTTTTCAGAACTCCATGACTAACATTCGCAAAACCTCCCGCAACTGGTTCTGGTGGGCCGCCGCAGGAGCGCTGCTTTTGTCGGAGGGATTTGTCTTTTTGCGAAGCCTTCCCGAGAAGTCGCGCTGGGCGGAAACACCGGTGCTGACCCTCGACCTTCCCTACGATGCCGCCCGGAGTGACGCAACCGGCGGACAGGTCAGCGGAAACTTCCACTATTTGGACCAACCCGAACGGCTCCAGGGCGCGGTGGAGCAATTGTCTTTCTCGAGCGGTCGTTGCGGTGTCTTCCGCCCCGATGAAACCGGCGACCATTCGCAACGCTCCCTCGATTTTTTCTTTCTCGAATACGCTCCGGGCAACCCGCGTTTTATCCACGATGTCTTCGGTCATGCCCCGGAAGTTTGTATGCGGGCGACCGGGGCAACGTTAAAAAAGGAGCACCCGAGCCGGCATATCGAAGTCGCGGGGCGCTCGCTCAAGGTCCTCGTGCTGGAGTTTGTATCTCCGGTGTCATCCAGTCCGCTCTGGGTCTTCCGACTGACCTGGCTTCCCGAGGAGGCGCCCTTTGATCCCTATGACTCGGCCAACGTCCTGAGAGAGAGAAAACTACTCTCGGGAATCTTCGGCAGTCCCAAACCACCGGCACGGGTCCTCCTCGCCGGAGCCATGGGATACGAGAACCTCGAGGCAGCGTGGGAGAGTTATGGAAGGCTCCTGGTCAGTCGCCTGAAACTCGCGCAGCAGTAGCGGCGCGAGTTTCAGTTCTTCGTTCTCCTGAATCGGGTGCGTTTTCCGACCCTAAAGTTAGGAACAAAGAAAGACGTCTATGAAAATTGAACGATTTGAAGACATCGAAGGTTGGCAGCTTGCGCGTAGTCTCACGAATGAAATCTACAAAGCGACAAAACTGTCAGCATTTTCGAAGGATTTCGGACTGTGTGACCAGATTCGACGCGCCGCTGGATCGGTGATGCATAATATCGCAGAGGGCTTTGACGGAGGCTCCAATGCGGAGTTCATCAAATTCCTCCGCTATGCCCAACGATCCGCCTCAGAGGTGCAAAGCCAGGTCCACGTCGCCCTCGATCAGAACTATATCAACAGAGAGCAATTCGAAGGCCTCTACAAACTTGCCTCTCACACCCGCTCGAAAGTTGGCGGATTCATCGCCTATCTTCAACGCGCCGGATGACACCAGGAACGAAGAACGAAGAACGAGGAACGAAGAACCAGGAACAAAAAGCGTCCCGCTTTTTGTTCCTGAACCAATTCGTCCCTCCCGACCCCGCTCCCACGGCGCGGCTCCTCGGTGATGTGGCGGACGAACTCCTCCGGCGGGGCCACGAGATCGTCTTCGTCGGCGACCGGTCTGACTATCGGGGAGGCAAGACCCTTCTCGGGAGCCGCGCGCTTCGCGAAGGGGTTTCGCTGCTGCGTCTGCTCGCGAGGACGATGTTTGCGCCCCGGGCCGATGTCATCATCTGCCTGACCTCTCCGCCCCTCGTGGCCGTCGTGGCACAATGGTCACGTCTCTTTCATCGCCGGGCAAAGCTCATTCACTGGGCGATGGATCTCTACCCGGATGTCGCCGTCGCGCTCGGAGAAGTGCGCGAAAACTCTCTCTTGCACCGGATCACCTCGGCGCTGATGGGGTCGGTCTACCGGGCCTGCGATCTGATCGTGGTCCTCGATGCGGAGATGAGTGCCCGTGTTGGTCTTCACGGGGCCGCCAGCGAGATCTACCCGCCCTGGCCACCGGGGACTGATCCTGACATTCAAACAAAACTGATTGAGCCCGCTCGCGAAACTCCGGTTCCCGGGAAAACTTTCACCTGGCTCTATTCGGGCAACCTCGGACGTGCTCATGAGTGGACCACGTTGATCGACGCCCAGCACTTGCTCGAAAAGGAAGGAATAGCGGTGGATCTTGTTTTTCAAGGGGGAGGCACCGAG
>JAGNMT010000145.1 GCA_017991025.1 Verrucomicrobiales bacterium | reverse complement strand
GAATAGGGTCCCCGTGGGGATCGTGCGTCGGCTCCCCCAGCATTATGTCGATACGGTCAAGGAGTCGGTCCGAAATCACATGCTCAAGAATCTCCGCCTCCTCGTGCACTTCAGACCAGTCGAGTTTCATCACTTCAACCAGAAAAAGCTCGATCAGTCGATGCCGGCGAACGACTTTCAGGGCCGCCGTTCTTCCACGAGGCCGCAGCGACAACCCTCGCCTGGGCTCGTAGGCAACCAGTCCCCGCTCCTTCAACTGCCGCATCATGATCGTGACGGTCCCCGGAGTAACGGCGAGCACTCTCGCAATTTCGCCAACCGTAGTGCTGCCCTTTCCCTCCCCCTGCAAATGCAGGATCGCTTTCAGGTAATTTTCAACAGTACTGGTTGGCATGCGATACAAAAATACCACCGATATCTTATCATTCAATTAATTTATCTTGACTCATCAAGATAATGTAAGATTATATTTCAAGAAATGTATTCAATCGACCTAATGAGACTCTCAGCCCGATTTTTGCCCGTCTCGTTTTTTCTATTTGGAATCTCTTGCCTTTCGTCGTGTAACGAAGAGAAGAAGAAGGATGGAGGGACTTACAAGGTAGCGGCCACGGTCGGCATGATTGCCGACATCGTCCGGGAGGTCGCCGGTGAGCATGCTGAGGTCGATGGCATTATCAATGAAGGCGTTGATCCTCATCTTTACAAACCTACGAGCACTGATGTCAAAGCCATGCAGGCGGCAGATCTCGTCTTCTACAACGGTCTTATGCTCGAGGGTAAGATGGGCGACGTTCTCGTCCGCATCGCCGGTTCCGGCAAGCGGGTTTTTGCGGTTACTGAAGCCATTCTCAACGATTCAGACTACGTCATCACCAGTAAAGATGAGCACGATGACCCGCATGTCTGGATGGATGTGAAAGGCTGGATGCAGGCAGTGAAAGTGGTCGAAAAAGGACTCTCCTCCTACGACCCGGAAAATGCGGAGATCTATCGGAGCAATGCCGCCGCGTATCAGGAGAAACTCGAAAAACTGAATACCTACGCAAAAGTATCGATCTCCACGATCCCCGAGCCACAGCGAGTTCTCGTGACGGCTCACGACGCCTTCAACTACATGGCCCGAGCCTACGGTATCGAAGTGCGCGGCATCCAGGGCATGAGCACGGAATCCGAGGCGGGGGTCAAAGACATCGAAACCCTGGTCGAATTTCTCGTCACCCGCAAGATTCCCGCCGTCTTTATCGAGAGTTCCGTTTCTGATAAAAATGTGCGCGCTCTCATCGAGGGGGCTGCCGCAAAAGGCCACAAGGTGGTCATTGGCGGGGAACTATTCTCCGATGCGATGGGTCCTGCCGGCACCTACGAAGGCACCTATATCGGCATGATCGACCATAACATCACCCTCATCACACGAGCTCTCGGAGGCACCGCTCCGGAAAAGGGCTTGAACGGAAAACTCTCAGGCCCGCACCCATGACTCGTGACAACTGACTCATCATGCACACGGAAACGCTCGACACCCAAACCACTTTTCCTTCACGGGACACCGAGCCCCGCCCCGAGCACCCTCCTGAGATTCCCCTGGCGATCCACGATCTCACCGTGGCTTATCATCGCAAGCCGGTTCTCTGGGACATCGAGCTCAACATTCCGGAGGGCAAGCTGGTCGGGGTGGTCGGTCCGAACGGTGCCGGAAAAAGCACCCTACTGAAGGCCTGTCTCGATTTGGTTCCCCTCACCTCCGGATGGGCACACATCTATGGCAAACCCTACCGAAAGAACCGGCATCGGGTCGCCTATGTCCCTCAAAGGGAGAGTGTTGACTGGGATTTTCCCGTAAACGCACTCGATGTCGTCGCGATGGGTGCCTACCGCCGTCTCGGCTGGTTCAAACGGGTCAACAAGGCTGAAACGGAACGCGCCATGGACGCGCTCGAACAGGTCGGGATCGCCCACCTGGCAAAACGCCAGATCAGCCAGCTTTCCGGGGGACAACAACAGCGTGTCTTTCTTGCCCGCGCGCTCATGCAGGATGCCGACCTTTATCTCATGGACGAGCCTTTCGCGGCTGTCGATGCCGCGACCGAGGAAGCCATTGTCGAACTGCTCCGTCGACTGAGTGACAAAGGCAAAACCTGTCTTGTGGTCCATCACGACCTCGCCACCGTCACCACCTATTTCAATTGGCTCGTACTTATCAATATGCGGGTTGTCGCGGACGGTCCGGCGACCGAGATATTTACCCGTGACAACCTCCAAAAGACCTACGGCGGCAAGCTGAGTCTTCTCGAAAAAGCCGCTGAAGCCCTGCGATCCAATCCCCTCTGACCATGCCTTCGTTGAGTGAGATCGTTGAAGTGCTGCTCTTGCAGAACTACAACACGAGACTGGTGGTTCTGAGCACGACCCTGCTCGGGATCGCGGCCGGGCTTGTCGGCTCGTTTCTCCTTCTGCGAAAACGGTCACTCATGGGTGACGCGCTTTCTCACGCGACCCTGCCCGGGGTGGCAATCGCCTTTGCCGTCATGGTCGCGATGGGGGGTAGCGGCAAATCGCTGCCCGGTCTTTTGCTCGGCGCGACGCTCTCCGGTATCGCCGGAATTGCCATGATGCTGCTGATCCGCAATACCACCCGGCTTCGCGACGACGTCGCGATGGGCTTTGTCCTCAGTGTTTTCTTTGGTGTCGGCGTCGCCAGCCTTCGTATGGTTCAGAGCATGCCCGGAGCGAGCGCGGCGGGACTGGAATCCTTTATCTATGGAAAGACCGCCTCCATGGTTCAGACCGATTTTGTGATCATCGCCGTCGTTGCCGGTCTCTCCTCATTGACATGCCTTCTCTTTCTAAAGGAGTTTCTCCTGCTTTGTTTTGACGACGGATTTGCCGCCGCCCAGGGCTGGCCGACCCTTTTTCTCGATGTTCTTCTCCTTGGCCTCGTGACCGCAGTGACAGTTATTGGCCTCCAGTCCGTCGGTCTGATCCTCGTGATCGCCTTTCTCATCACCCCTCCGACGGCCGCGCGTTTCTGGACCCAACGACTGTTGCCGATGCTGCTCATCTCCGCACTGATCGGCGGAGCGAGCGGTTGGCTCGGGGCCTCCCTTAGTGCCCTCACCCCGCAACTTCCTGCCGGAGCAGTCATCGTCATTGTCGCCGCGAGTCTTTTCCTCATCAGCATGCTCTTTGCCCCGGTTCGCGGAGTCGTCCCCCGACTGCTCCGCCACGCCAGCCTTCGTCGAAAAGTCGATCGACAACATCTCCTGCGCGCCGCCTACGAGATTCTCGAGGTCCAGGCCGGGGGTGGAGCCGTCGTGAACGAACCTTTCCCCTACTCTGCCCTTCTGGAGAAGCGATCGTGGACTGCCCTGCAACTTCGCAAAATCCTGAAGATCGCGAGACGCGAAGATCACCTCGAACCCGCCGCTCCCGGAAAAGTCTTTCTCTCCGAGGCCGGATTCGGTGAAGCCTCACGCGTCACACGGAACCATCGCCTCTGGGAAACCTACCTCATCCAGTATGCCGACATCGCTCCGAGCCATGTTGATCGTGATGCCGACATGGTCGAGCACATCCTCGGGGCAAAACTCGTTCGGCAGCTCGAGGCCTACCTCAGTGCCAGCGAACTGGCGGTCATGGTACCTCCCAGCCCGCATCCTCTCGAACCTCTACCCGAACCCTCGTTATGAACTGGACCGGATTCGATACCTGGATCGTCGTCATCGGGGCCCTCTGCGCGACCGCCTGCGCCCTGCCGGGTTGCTTCCTCGTCCTTCGCAAAATGAGCATGATGGGTGATGCGATCAGTCACGCGGTGCTCCCCGGACTCGCTATTGCCTTTCTCGTCACGGGGACCCGGGCCAGTATCGCTATGTTTATCGGTGCTGCCATCGCCGGGGTTCTCACCGCCCTTTTTACACAGTGGATCACCCGTTTCGGGAACGTGGATCGGGGAGCGGCGATGGGCATCGTCTTCACGACCCTTTTTGCAATCGGCCTCCTCCTCATTCGGCAGGCCGCCGACCAGGTCGATCTCGATCCCGGCTGCGTGCTCTACGGAGCAATTGAGCTGACCCCTCTTGACACTATCGACGTCGGAGGGTTTCTCATCCCCCGCGCCGCGCTCGTAAACGGATCCATTCTTCTCGTTAATATCGCCATCATCGCCCTGCTCTACAAAGAACTCACCCTCAGTTCCTTCGATCCGGATCTCGCGGACACCCTGGGATTTTCTTCACAGTTCCTGCATTATCTGCTCATGACCATGGTCGCCGTCACTACAGTTGCCGCTTTTGAATCCGTCGGAAGCATTATCGTCATCGCCATGCTCATCGTGCCGCCCGCGACCGCCCTGCTCCTGACGCACGACCTTTTGAAAATGCTTCTTATTGCCACTGCGGCCGCAGTGCTCGCGGCGGTGACAGGGCATGTCGGGGCGCTCCTAGTCCCCGGGTGGCTCGGGTTTGAAAGCACCACGACTTCCGGCATGATCGCCCTCGCCGCCGGCATCATTTTCACCCTCGCCTGGCTTTTCAGTCCGACCGAGGGACTCTTCACTAAATGGAAGAGAACCCGCCACGAAGAAGAAATCCCGACGATACAAGAGGGTCAGAGGGCCGAGTAAACAGGGTATCACTGAAGTTATGACACGCGCCAGACATTTAATCCCAGGACTCGTGATCGCCCTTTGCAGCACCCTCCTTCAGGCCGGAGTTGATGAAGTCTCAGACCCAGAATCGACAGTGCTCGCCCCATCCGTCGACACCTTTCACTTTCAATCCCTCATCGCCTGGGACAGTCGATACGCATCGGAGGGTCGCGACAACCTCGACGGAGCGAGTATCAGTTCTGTTCTTCTGGAGATGGCGCTCGACAACTGGGTCTTCGGTTCCTGGCTCGCAGAAAGCGGAGAAGCGGACTACGAGGAGCGCAATTTTTTTATCACCTACGGTTTCGAATGGAAAGGGATAGATGGCTATCTCGGATACAAACTTCTCCAATTTCCCGGCGAAGACAATGAAACGGACCACGAATTCGGCGCGGGACTCAGCGGACCGGAACTCGCTTTCGCTCTCGTGCCCGAGATCAACTGGTATTACTCGACCGATTCGGGCGGATCCTACCTGGAGGCAGGCCTGAGTCGTGAACTCATCCTGACCGATCAATGGCTCCTGATTCCGTCAGTGATGGTCGGGCGGAATGACGGCTACATTTCCGACGGTCACAACGGCTCTGACCATGCACGCATCACTCTCGAAACGCAGTACCGTATTAACGCGAGACTCTCCCTTCAGGCCCACATCGGCGGCAGCTTCGCGATCAACTCGTCGCCCGTAACATTTCCCGGAGACGATCTCTTGCGAGACTTCTTTCACACCGGAGTGGGCTTCACCATTTCGTTCTGATACAGCCCTCTCGAAAAGGACGCATTCAAGGAGTAGTCGGGGCACCCGGGCTCTGCTTGAATGGAAAAAAGCATGTATTTGAAATACCTCCCCCTCGTCGTTCTCTTTTCTTTCATCGGCATCACCGGGCTGACCGCCGGTGACTGGCCCTCGTGGCGCGGGCCGAATCACAACGGTGTCGCTGATCCCGCTCAGAGTCCTCCGCTCGAATTCGGCCTCGACAAGGCCGTCAAATGGTCCGCCGATCTTCCCGGTCGGGCCCATGGCTCCGCCTGCATCGCGGGCGAGCGGGTCTTCATCGCCACCGCCGACGTGGAAAAGCAGGTCCAGGCCGTGAACGCCTTCGACCGGACCACCGGGAAGCCACTTTGGAGCACCGTCGTTCACGAAAAAGGCCTCACCCAGAAGATCAACCAAAAGGCCTCGTGGGCCTCCGCCACCCCCGCCTGCGACGGCGAGCGAATCTTCATCAACTTCCTCACCGGCGACGCCATCGTCACCACCGCGCTCGACCTCGATGGCAAAAAACTCTGGCAAACCAAGATCACCGACTACCTCGAGCACCAGGGTTACGGCTCGTCTCCGGTGATCCATGAGAACCTCGTCATCGTCTCGGGCGACAACAAAGGTGCCAGTGGTGGAGCCGTCTGCGGACTCGACCGCAAAACCGGCGCTGTCATCTGGCGTCACGCCCGGACCGCCTTGCCGAACTATCCCTCCCCCATCGTCCTCGAAGCCGCCGGGAAAATGCAGCTCTTTCTCACCGGCATCGAGAGAGTCACCAGTCTCGATCCGCTCACCGGCAAAGTGAACTGGGAAATCGCCGGAGCCACCACCGAATGCGTCACGACGACCCCGACCGATGGCAAACACATCTACTCCAGCGGCGGTTACCCGAAAAACCACATCGCGGCGATTGCCGCCGACGGCTCGGGTAAAGTCGTCTGGGAAACGAATGATCGCGTCTACGTGCCTTCCATGCTGATCAAAGACGGCCATCTCTACGCAACGATGGACGGTGGCGTCGCCCTATGTCTTGACTCGGCGACCGGAGCCGAGAAGTGGAAAGGCCGTCTCGGCGGGACCTTCAGCGCCTCGCCTGTGCTCGTCGGGGAGAAGATCTATGCCGTGAATGAATCGGGAGACTTTTACATCTTCAAGGCCGATCCCACCGGACTGGAGATCCTCGCGAAGAACAAAGTCGGGGATGAGGTTTTTGCGACGCCGAGTATTTGCGGAGGCAATGTGTTCTTACGCGTGGCGTTCTATGCGGGAGAAAAGCGGAGCGAGCGACTGATTTGTTTTGGGGAGTAAGGAATCACGTTTCCAGCGCGGTCGGTCACCATCGCCAACGCCCCTGTCAATAATCACGGTCACGCGCTAGTGCGTGTTAGACTCTTCACGCCATTGCCATTGGAAGAGCGACTTGTTAAAGTCCACTCGCCAGTCAGCGTCCTCACCCATTCTCTCCGGGCCCGTTCCCCTAATCAATTTCTTCCCCCTCCATGAACCCTCGCCTTTGCTCCCACAGTCGGCCCCTCACGAAGCGTAGGGATTTCCTCACGCGCAGTTCGCTGGGCATCGGCAGTCTGGGACTAGCCTCACTGATGCAGGAGCTGGGGATGGCTGCAGAAGCCCCTCCGCAGTCTCCTCTCGCCCCGAAATCTCCACATTTCGCCGCGAAGGCAAAGCGGGTCATCCACATCTTCTGTGAAGGCGGGCCCTCGCAGGTCGATACTTTCGATCCGAAGCCGGCGCTCGATAAGTTTCACGGTAAAATGGCGGATGAAGTGATGAAGGACTACCAGAAGGCCGCCGGGGATGTTGCCGCCGGCATGGGGCGGCTCAGCGGAAAACTGCAGCGCTCGGCCTTCAAGTTCGCGAAGCACGGCCAGAGCGGTATGGAGATCAGCGAGCTGTTTCCGAAACTCGCGACCCACGCCGATGAACTGTGTGTGATTCGATCAATGCACACCAAAACCTCCGTACATGAACCCGCTCAACTCGTGATGAACACGGGCGAGTTTGCGAGCGTGCGACCCAGTGTGGGCTCGTGGAGCGTCTATGGCCTCGGATCGGAGAATCAAAACCTGCCCGGCTTTGTTTCGCTCTCGCCGAATGGCACGACGAGCAGCGGCGATAAGCAGTGGGGTAATGCGTTCCTGCCCGCCTGGTGCGGCGGGACGGGCATACCGACAAAGGATCCCTCGGTGACAAAAATGATCGAGTATATCCGCAGCGGCACCACCTCGCTGCGCGAACAACGCCGCCAACTCGATCTCATGCGAGCGATGCATGAGGATTTCGCGCAAAAGCATCCCGGCGACGCTCTGCTCGAAGGCCGGGTCAGCGCCTTTGAAACCGCCTTCCGCATGCAGGTCGAGGCCACCGATGCTTTTGACCTCACGCGCGAACCGAAAAACATCCGCGATCTTTACGGCGACACCGAACAGGGCC
>JAGNMT010000144.1 GCA_017991025.1 Verrucomicrobiales bacterium | reverse complement strand
CGGACTGTGCCATCGTCTTTTCCTGAGAGGTCGGATAACGGGACAGCACGCTAAGGAAGATTTTGTCCACATTGTCGCGCTTGGAACCCTTGCCGAAGGCGATTTCCTTAATCAGATAGGCATCCGGGCTGGTGAGAACCGCGTTCGTGATGGTTCCGTTGAGCAGCGCCATCACCTGAGGCGACGATCCGGTGGTGAACTGGTTTTCGATGAGCTGTTTGTCCGACTGACCGAACATCCGGAGGAAGTGATCGGAGGGCATCGGTTGCCTCAACTCCGAAGCGCGGAACATCCGCTCACCGCCAACAGTGTCGTCACGGGAAACGGTCTCGCCATTATACTTCTGGAGCTTGCTGGCATTGGACCATTCTTCTTTCCATTTCATGATATCATCGGCTGTCTTGAGTGTGGTGGGATCGACATTCATGACCGTCTTGTAATCATCCGCACCGCGACGAATCACCGACTCAGGATCAGCTGTTGTCAACGCGACGAGGGAGTCCCAGATCTGTTCGGCAGACATGCGACGGAGAACCGGCCCGGGAAAGTGGTAGGTCCCTTTATCTACCTGGGTGAGACTTGGGGTAAGGGTCTCGGCTTCGCGCTGATAGGCATTTGTGTTGTAGAGGACACGGAAGAAATCCTTCACGCTGAAATTGAGATCCTTCATCATCGCCTCGAGGAAGCTGAGGAGCTCGTAGTTCTGTGCCTGCCCGTCAAGGTGGCCGGGAATATTGTAAACGGGCTCAATTTGGGCGAGGCCGAAGGCGATCTTCCAGAAGCGGTTCACGAGGTTGACCGTGAACCGTGGATTGCCTGGCGAAACGACCCAATCGGCAAAAGCCTCCCGGGGTGTGGCGTATTTGGTAAGATCTGTTTTGTCACCAAAATAGGTCGCTGGAGCGACGGGAGCCAGAGGCTCGCCGTCATCATATTTGTAATCGTGAGGCAGTTTCACGTCATTCTTTCCCGTATCCGCAACCTGAATGCGATGGGTTCCCATCCACTGACCGAGGTTTTGGTCAGTTTCCTGATTGGGGCGAAGCTTACCGGCGTCTTTAAGCACCTTGTTCATACGGGCGAGTTCCGCCTGGAAGTTGCCACCCTCACCCATCATCATCATGGAACCACCCCCACGTCCATTGGTCTCCGTTTCACCCATGAACGCGGCCATTTTATAGAAGTCCATCTGGAAGACTTCTTCAAAAGGGTGATCGTGGCATTGTGCGCAAGTGATCTCCGTTCCCATGAAAACCGTAAAGGTGTTCGAGAGGTTGCAGAGGCGCATGCCCTGATCTGCGACGAGATAGCCTACTGCGGGCTCCTCCCAGATCTTACCTTTGGCAGTGAGGAGCTCACGGACGAGTTGGTCGAAGTGTTTGTCTTCACGGATACTCTGCTTGATATACTCTATGTAGGGGTCTGCCTTGATGTCGCCATTGCCCATCATGGTGATGCCTTCGCGAATGCGGAGGATGTCAGAGTAGTAGTTAAACATACGCATAACAAAGGCTTCGGAATCGAGCAGCTTGTTGATGAGGAGCGCCCTCTTGTTGGGAGCGCGATCATTAAGAAACGCTTCGGCTTCATCGAACGTAGGGATCCTGCCGGCGACATCAACGTAGATACGGCGGAGAAACTGGTTGTCGTTCGTCATCTCGTTTGGAACGCACATGACCATCTCGCGGTTAATTTCTTCAGTGCGCTTGGTCTTCTCCGCAGCGGTCAAGTCCGTCTTTTGGGGAAGTGCCGCCAGTTCGTCACGGAGACCGTAGTAACTCTCTTTCAGTTTATTAAGAACGAGCTTGTCGATCTCGGCAGCGAGGGCGGCTGGATCTGTGGGGAGATTCCCTTTGACGAACAATTTGTCCGCTTCGCTCAATTTCGCGACGGGATAGTCAATGACTGAGCCATCGGCGAGTTTGAGTTTCACGACGGCGGCGGGACCCGCGCCGGAAGTTCCGGAGAAGTCAGCCTGAAGCGTCTTGCCATCGGCCGACGTCCAGGTTCGCATTTCCGCCCGCAGAGGGGACGCCGTAAGAAAGAGCCCTCCGCAAAGGGCGATTAGCAGGGTATTTAGAGTTCGGGTTGTCATGGATTAAAACGGATAAATCGGAGGTTGGAACAGCTGTCTAGTATAACGAATTTAGATGAGTTTGTGACAAAAAAGAAAAACTTTATGAGAATTATAAAATTAACCTCAAAAGGTCAATCATTTAATTGCTGAATCGTCTGGGTGGAAACAGCCTCGCGGAATAGGGTCAAGTCGTCGATCCAGCCCTGAAAGCCATGGGATTGATCGCTACCGAGGCGCAGGTTTCCGGCTCTTCCTGCTTTAATGCTGCCGGATCGGTAATCGCTGATCGTCTCAGGCTTTCCGTCGACAAAGAGTTGCAAGTGGGTGGCTATATCATTGCCAGCTCCGCCGATGAAGCGATAGGCGACATGATGCCAGTTTCCATCACCGAGATCGGTGCTACCTATGACGTAGCCGTCAGGGCAATCGACTTTTAAAGCTCCCCGGACTCCCGCTCCCGATTCCAGGTTGCAGGAGATTTCCCAGGAGAGGCCATCCTGTCCGTATTGAAGAATTTGTTCCTGGTTGCTGCGGCCGATCTTCGGGGGAAGTTTCACCCAGAAAGCAATGGTATGCGGCTCCTCAAGCTTGAATTCCCTTGAAAGGGAGACATCGAGAGTCTCGCCCGGTTGAAAGACAAGACCTCCGCCGCTCCGACCGGAACTCCGTCGAGGGGAATGGTCCAGTTCACCGGAAGTGATCATGGGCACATCAAGGAGTGGCTTTGTTCCGGAATCCTCGACGATTGTGCCGGTCGACTCATCGAAGGCGTAGCGTAATGCCGGTTCGGGTAATGAAGGATTGCCGACCCGGAGTCTAAAACGCTCGCCAGCGTAGGGGATGGGCTTTAATTCGCTTCGCGTGCGGCTGTCGGCCCGCAACGCAAGACCTTCAACAACGAGTGTTGGAACGGAATTGCCACTGGCGCGACTGACCTCGACTTTGCCCTGCATGACGTGGAGTTCGGAATCGCCGTTCCCCTCGACGGTGACCCCGAACCGCGTTCCAATATCGATGGCATTGAGTCGGGGGGTATTCACGGTAAAGCCGGAAGCTGCGGGGGGGACATCCGCCGAGAGGCGGCCGGATTTTAGGAACATACGGTTTCCCGATTCGATGCTTAACTCGGAGGGGCCTTCGACGACGGCCGTGGCACCTGAATTAAAGGCAATAAGGATGGAGCCTGACTCAATCTTGAGGAAGCCGGTGGTGAGCCATCCGTCTTCCCGGATCTGCGCTTTGCTGGCGGCGGCCCACTTCACATTATCGCTCTGCTCGACGCGAGCGGTAAAACCCTCGGCGATGGCATCCTTTTTTTGCCCGGAGCCACGGGGCGATTCTCTGAAAACAATGGCCTGCAGAGCAAGGAGCAGGGCGATGGACGCGGCCGCCGAGATGATTCCTGTCTTTATAAGGTCGGGCCAGCGTATCGGGCGCAGTTTTTCCCTTTCCTCAACAATTTCAGTCAAGACCGATTTGGCGAATCCCCGATGATCCCCGGCGCCTTCCGAGCGAAGCCGGGCGATGACCCCTCGATCAAATTCCACCTGACGGGTCGCAGTACCGGGCCCGAGAAGCACTTTGAGGGCGGCTTCCATCTGTGCCTGAATCAGAAAGCTCGTCCGCAGATGACTGTCATGGCGGAGGGCGCGCTCCACCTTGACTCGACCGTTTTCGTCGAGTTCACCAGCGAGATACGCTTCCAAGTGTTCAGAGTCCACGGGATTTAAGCGAGTTCAGACGAGCCGTTGATTTTATTTTCGATACATTGCCGGAGAGCTGTTCTCACCCGGCAGAGTGTCGTCCTCACCCAGGTATCGCTTTGCCCGAAGGAATCGGCGATCTCCCGGGAGGACTCAGCAAGGGTATACTTGTGCTCCAGTAGCTTGCGCTGCTGCTCCGGGAGGCGATTGAGGCACTCTTCCAGAAAAGAGATAAGAGGGAGCTCAGGGGAGCGGTCTCCCCGACCGGCCTGTTGCACGAGATGATGCTCGAGAAACTTATCCTGATTCTTCGCAAAGCGCTGATGCCGTAGGGTTTCCTTCCGGATCAGGTTGAAGGCGATCGCGCGCAGCCACTTGCCGAAATCAGTGCCCGCCTTAAAATCCATGATATGACGATGGGAAAAAACGAAGGTCTCATGCGCAATCTCGTCGATGAGGTGGGCGATCGGAAGCTTCATTGCAACAAACGCGCGCAGATGCGAGCTGTGGAGTTCGAGGAGCCGCTCGAAGGCGGCTAGGTCTCCTTTCTGCACGCGGACGACGAGCTCGTCCTCTTTCTCACTTTCTCTCACGCAGAAGTATATCCCGGGCACCGGAGTTTGTGACAGCTTCTTTTCCCTCGATTATTCGGGCTTCTGGCGCGGAATAATCCCGACAAAATTGCGCACGGTTTTGTATGGCTCGACCTGAATCGGATCGCCTCCCTGCCCCGGCTCGAAATAGAGTCCCGAGGAAGTCCCGCCGTCGAGATTGAGAGCCCGATGGATCTTCCGCGAAGGGGAAAAATCCGTCCGGGCGAGAATCAAGCCCAATTCCGCGAGGGTGAAAGCATCACTGAGGCCGAGGGCGAACCATTTGTCCCCGTCATGCAGGACAAAGGTGCGTCGTCTTGAGTTTTCCGGGGAGAGTCCACGCACCGTGGCTGCCTGATCGACGAGAAAGGGCCCTGCCTGAACTAGATCGGTGGGCTTATACTTGGCGCTGTTGTACTCGGCTCGCCGCAGAAGATAGGGATTGCGGTTCCCGCTTGAAAGGAGCACCCCGCTCAGGAGGGCTCCCTCCCCGAAGCGCCCGAATGATTCGCTGGCCGCGATCATGAGACCGGAAGGGGCATGATCCTTGAGGAAGAATCCCCCGTTGACGCCGGCGAGGCAGCCGTGCGCCTGCATCGCGGCGACGAGACCGGGGTATACGGGTTGTTCGATCATCGGGCCGTTGTCGATCACTTTAAAAGTGAAGTCGGTCGCATTAAACCAAACCAGATCGATTCGCTTTGACGAGAAAAACCCGCTCTCGCCGCTTTGAGAAATGAGTTTCCTTTCGAAAATCAGAGGTGAATCCGGACGCTGTGCTGGCGATTGATCTTCAATCTTCCAGTCTCCGAAGGCATTCAGGGCGAAAGATCCGTGGATGAGGGCGGCAAAAAAAAGTCGCGGAAGCGAGCGGGGAGTGCGGCAATGAAGAGCCGTTGGCATGAGCGTAGTGTCGATGGTAGTTAGACGCTTCAGCGGGAAGGAAATTAGCGGGATCGTAAAAATCACAGAGACGCCTCGCCGTGACCTTACTTCGTTCCCGGAACCTTCGTTGCGACAACCTTCGTTGCGAGAGCCATTACTGTTTGAAAATGGGGCGGGTCAGGTTCCCGATCCACCACGGAAATTTCAATCTCGTGAAACCCGCTGATTTTGAGAAAGCGTGAGATGTCGAGTTCTGAGAACCCGAGCCAGGTATCCGCATAGAGCTCCCGGGCCTCTTCGAACTGATGCTTTAACAGGTCCAGAATGATAATACGCCCGCCGGGCTTCAGAATTCGATGGGCTGCAGCAATCGCAGCTCCCGGATGCTCCGCGTGGTGGAGGGACTGACTGAAAAAGGCCAGATCCACGGAACCTGCGTCGATCGGAGGATTCTCAATCTCGCCGAACCGGTATTCGAGGTTCAAATACCCGTTGTCACGGGCCACGGCAGCGCCGAACTCGACCATTTTCTCCGAGTTGTCCACGGCGATCACCTTTTCGGCCCTTTGCGCGAGGAGCTGGGAAAACGTGCCTTCGCCCGCGCCGAGGTCAGCGATGACCATGGGAGGCATCAATTTCAGCAGCGTTTCGGCGAGCGCCTTCCACGAGCGCCCCGGGCAATAGGTTCTGCCAAATTTTCCGGCGAGGGCGTCAAAGTAGGCGCGGGCCCTGTCTTTCCGCTTCCCGAGTGTGAGATCAAGAGACGCGCAATCATCGGCGATCTCTTCAATGTCCGAGGCGGCGAGGTCCAGGGTCTGGATGAGGCGCTCGTCGATCGGGGAAGTGTCGCTGCCGAACGTGTAGATAATATTTTTTCCCGAGCGGCGATCGGTTACCAATTTTGCCTGCCGGAGCAGCGAGAGCTGCGAAGAAATACGGGATTGTCCCATTCCCAGAATGTCCTGAAGCTCGACCACAGAAAGATCTTCGCGCCGGAGAAGGCTGAGAATTCGTATCCGGGTCGGATCAGCGATCAATCGCAGTGATTTAAGAATTGACGACATGATCGAGGCGGTTACTCTATCAACGAATCAAGATTTGTAAATACGACATGGCAAACTCCTATATATTTTCGTCCGAGTCAGTGACCGAAGGTCATCCTGACAAGGTGTGTGACACCATCTCCGACTCGATCGTCGATGCGTGTTTTGAGCAGGATCCGGCTTCCCGGGTCGCGTGTGAGACGATGGTGAAGGATAATATCGTCGTTCTCGGCGGTGAGATCACGACCAGTGCGAAGTTCGATTACCGTGAAGTCGTGAAAGCGGCCATGGTCGAGATCGGCTACACGAACGACGATTGCAAGTTCAACGCCAACACGTTTTTCTTTCTGAACGCACTCGGGCAACAGTCGCCTGATATTGCTCAGGGAGTGGATGCTGCGGCAGCGGATGGCAAAGAGACCGCCGAGCAGGGTGCCGGAGATCAGGGCATCATGTTCGGTTACGCGGTGCGCGAAACACCGGCACTCATGCCGGCACCGATCGCCTATTCACACCAGCTTGGTCGCGCCATCACCGATCTTCGCAAGAGCGGCAAACACACCTGGTTGCGCCCTGATTCGAAGACACAGGTCTCCATGGAATACGTCGATGGCAAGCCGAGTCGCATCACGGCCGTGGTCGTCTCGACTCAGCACGCTGCCAGTATCACGACACAGGAGATTCGTGAGATCCTGAAAAAGGACCTCGTTGAAGCCGTTCTCCCAGCCGAACTGCTCACTCCCGAAACTGAATATCACATCAATCCGACCGGCCTTTTTATTATCGGCGGACCGGAAGGTGACTGCGGTCTTACCGGACGTAAAATTATCGTCGATAGCTATGGTGGGATGGGACGTCACGGGGGTGGTGCTTTCTCCGGAAAAGACCCGAGCAAGGTGGACCGTTCCGCTGCCTACATGGCACGTTATGTGGCGAAAAACGTCGTTGCCGCCGGCCTTGCCGACCGTTGCGAACTCCAGCTCGCTTACGCGATCGGGCATCCGCAACCCGTCAGTGTCCACGTTGACACCTTCGGCACGAATCATGTCGATGACGCCAAGATCGAGAAGGCGATCAAAGAGATTTTCTCGTTCAAGCCGGCCGATTTCATCAGGGAGCTGAATCTGCTTCGCCCCATCTATCGTAAGACAACGAACTACGGTCACTTCGGTCGCGAAGATGACACCGAATCCCTGACCTGGGAAAAAACAGACAAAGCGGATGCGCTCAAGAGTGCCTGCGCGTAAGCAGAAAAATCAGTTATCAAAAAAACATGAGCACAGGAATCGCTATTAAGGAAGACTACAAAGTGGCCGACATCGGTCTCGCCAACTTCGGCCGTTTGGAAATCGAAGTGGCCCAGCACGAGATGCCGGGTCTCATGGCCACGCGGGCAAAATACGCCGCGGCAAAGCCGCTCAAGGGCGTCCGTATCATGGGCTCGCTGCACATGACGATCCAGACCGCCGTTCTCATCGAGACCCTCGTGGAGCTCGGTGCCGACGTCCGCTGGTGTTCCTGCAACATCTTCTCGACCCAGGACCACGCCGCCGCTGCGATCGCTGCGGCCGGGATCCCGGTCTTCGCCTGGAAAGGTG
>JAGNMT010000143.1:3558-7905 GCA_017991025.1 Verrucomicrobiales bacterium | reverse complement strand
GGGCGTCGCGACGACCAAGAGAAAATTTCTGGAAACCGGAACAACCGGAAGATTGGGTTCGACTCATGTCAGGACGAAGGAAAGGGAACGACAAAGATCATTCTCGCACCTGGTCAACTGCTTTCAATGGCGCAAAGGGTGGTTTTTATCCGACCTCCCTCCCCCGCATTGACGTGATTGACCCGAACCCCCGTCATCTCCCACAATCAATCAGTATATCACCGCTTCCCCACCATGCCATCCACCCGCCGTTCTTTCATCAAGACCACCGGAGCCCTCGCCGCCTCCGTCACCGCACCGTCCCTGATCTCCGCCAACCCGAACGGAAAAATCGCCGTCGCCTGCATTGGCATCCGGGGACGCGGCAACTCAGTGATGCACAGTTTTATCGCCGAATCCGACTGCGAGATTACCCATCTCTGTGACGTGCGCGAAGCCGTGCTAACCCAGCGAGGCGCCGAGGTAAAAGAGAAAACGGGCCGGATGCCCAAACTGGTGAAAGATTACCACGACCTCCTCGACGATCCCTCGATCGACGCCTTTATGGTCGCGACGCCGGATCACTGGCATGCACTGCTCACGATCGAAGGCTGTCTCGCGGGCAAAGACGTCTATGTCGAAAAACCGGCCAGTCACAACATTATCGAAGGCAAAGTGGCCGTGGCGGCGGCCCGCAAGGGTGACAGAATGGTGCAGATGGGTACCCAGATCCGCAGCGCTCCTTTCCTGCGTGAAGCGAGGGAGTTTTTGCAGAGCGGTGCCCTCGGCAAAGTAATCTCGGGCAAGGCCTGGGAAACGGACCGGGTCGGTCCCGTGAAACTGGTCGCGGACGGCGCAGTACCGCCGGGCATCGACTACCACCTCTGGCAGGGACCCTCACCCGAACGTGCCTACAACCACACCATCGTCGAGGGTGCGTGGCGCTGGATGTATGACTATGGCACCGGTGACCTCGGCAATGACGGAGTCCACCGCATTGATTACTGCCGCTATGTGATGGGGCTCGACACCTTCCCTGAGGCGATCAGTTCGTCGGGGGGCAAATATTTTTTCGACGATGATCAGCAGTGGCCGGACACTCTGTTTGTCACCTACGATTACCCCGGTCGGATCCTGCAATACGAAATGCGGCTCTGGTCAAAATCAAAACTCTTCGGCGCGGGCGAAGGCGCTGCGATCTACGGCGAAAATGGCTGGATGCTCCTGACAAACAGCTCCTGGAAAGCCTACGATCCCGAAGGGAAAATCATCAGGGAAGGGAACAGCGACGGCGGCCAGCAGGCCCACGTGAGAAACTTCCTCGACGCGGTGAAAAGCAGGAAACGCGAGTCGCTCAATCAGGAGATCTACTCGGGCCACATCAGCACCGTGATGTGCCACGCCGGCAATATCGCCTGGCGCACCGGCAAAAAGCTCCGCTTCGATGCCACGACTGAGCAATTTGATGACGCGGATGCCAATGCCCTGGTCGGAAGGGAGCACCGGAAAGGATTTGAGCTGCCGGTGATAGGATAGAAAATCACGAAAACGCTAGCTTTCGATCAAAGGATGGCTCCGCTTCACAAGGGGGAAATCCACCCGTCCGCCTTCCATGCCCGATTGAAAAACGCCGTGCGCCATTTCGATGGCCTTCATGGCGCGTTCTCCGGAGGCCAGAGGTTCGCGCTTTTCATCAATCGCAAGCAGCCAGTCACGCACGAGATGCCGATGGGCGGCATCATAGCCGGTGAGGCCATCTATCTCCGCCTCGGCGGATGCATCGATACCGCCGGTCCAGTTCGTCCAACTCTCGGTGCGGGTCGTTGCGGAACGATTCGGCCCGGCGAGAAGTGAAAGACCGGGCACCGCTCCTGAATTCAGGCGTATCACCCCATTCGATCCGATGATTTCCATGCCGAAGGGACCGGCTGCTTTCTCCAGACCGACGCGGCTTCGAAAGGTAAGATTCACGCCCGAATCCATCGCAAAATGCGCATAAATGTCATCTCCCACAACGGGACCAACGCGGTCGGTGGGTGACTCCGCAGCGTCTCCTAAAGTCGGCAATTTCCCCTGATGCCGCACCCGCGCGTGACACCACTGCACCTCACCGGCAAAAAGGCGAGCAAGGTCAAAGACATGCAGACCGAGCACCATCATGTCCTGCCCGCCGGCCCGCGAGCCCATCTTGCCGACAGTGTGGATCTCGAGGACCTCGCCGATAAGCCCCTCGCGCAGCGCCTTTTCGAGCCGGAGAACATTCGGTGCACAGCGGGCGACATGCGCCACCGCGATGCGGCGCTCTTTTTCCTTCGCGAGACGCAGGATGTCGTCAGCCTCGGCAAGAGTAATCGTGAACGGCTTTTCCAAATAAAGGTGGGCTCCCGCCTCCAGCGCGGCCATGGCCATGGCGTGATGCTCGCCCGCCCAGCGGGGCCCGATCCCAACCAGTGCCGGCTTTTCCTTATCCAGCATTTCCCGGTAGTCCGAGTAATCCCGCACCGCACCGCAGGCGGCTTTCGCTTTGGCACGCCCCCCGTCATCCGGATCAGCAACCGCAGTGACGGTGATCCCCGGCAGACCGATGAAGAGTCGCTCGATTCCATGACCGTAATCCCCCGCCCCGGTGTGCCCGATGATAACCGCTTTGCGCGTGGCTCCCTCGTCGGCCCGCGAGGAGGAGAGTAACCCGCTGGTGACCAATCCGGCACCGCCCTTTACAAAATCACGTCGTGTCCAGTCTGTCGTCATGAAAGCGAAATTACCAGAGCACGACTACCCGTGGCAAGAGCGACGCAGGGACGCGTGCGCGGCGAAGAGGCCCGTCAAGCCCACGCACGCTTTTGCAACCAGGGCACCATCAAAACCGATCCGATAATAATGGCGGCTCCGGCATAAAAGCCGGGTGTCATTTGTTCCTTCGCCCCGAAGACCAGCGCGGCGAGGACGATACCATAGAGCGGTTCGAGGTTGTATACGACATTGATGGTGAAGACCGACAACTGCCGCATCACACTGACGAATGCGGCATACGGCAGCACCGTACAGCCAAAAGCAAACAACAACAGCCACCCGAGATCCCGCGAACCCGGCACCTGCGGCAGGGAGTGCCCGTCCACCAGCGGGAGAAGACTCCACGCGGCGAGGCAGGCCCCGACCATCTGATAAGAGCACTGCACCGTAAAATGAAACCGCGCTACGACCTGTTTGTTCGTCACGGCATAAATCGAGGCGAGCATGGCCGAGAGCAACCCCACGGAAAACCCTAGCCAGTATCGCATCTCGACGGCATAGATCATCCAGACGGCCGCGACCGTGATGACACCGACGATCAATTCCACCCGGCTCCAGCGGCGCGTACCGTTAACGAGTGGCTCGAGGAGCGAACACCAGATCATCATCGTCGGCATCGCCGCGAGTGAGACCGCAGCGGTCGCGAGACGTGCGGAGAGGAAAAACATCACCCAGTGCAACCCTAGCAGAGCACCTATGCCCAGCAGTTTCAGTGCGTCTGCGGTTGAGACCCGCAGCGAGGCGCGGAATACCCCCGCAAGAGCGACAAAACCCATCGCCGCCATCCCGGTGCGCCAGACAACCATGTCCGGCGCGGGGATGGTAATGAGTTTACCCAGGATCGCCGTGAAGGCCCAGGCGACAATGACAAGGTGCAGAGTGAGCAGCGGTGGCACTTGGCAGGGCGGAAGGTTGAAGGAAAATACAGACTTACGGTCGGAATCGCCTTTTTCAAGCCCGGCGCACTATATATCCTCCTCGCTTCAGTCCTACTCTTCAACTTCAACGAGAACCTTAGGTGCCGGAACAGGCCCCGAACATCAGGGGCTAATGCTCCCGCCTGGAGCCCGATCAAGACTGCATTTCCCACCCAAAGAGAATTGGGGAACCATCGCAGCCCCGTCAACGCAGCGCCCTCACCATCTTAAAGAACTCCTCACTTCCACGACGGCGGAAGATCGGGCACAGTCTCACCGAGAATCTCCAATAAATGAGCACGCTCCGAGTCACCGAGATGAGCGAAATCGGGCCATGCCGCCGGCTTTGTCAGGATCCCGTGAAGCTTGTCGAGGATCCTGACGCGCATTTCCGTCGGGAGATGTTCAAAGACTGTCGAATAAATCAGATGACTGCAACGGTATTTCATCAGGTGGCCATAAAGGCGATAGTCCTTGAGTGAGCGTCCCTCCTTACTTTTCCGGCGGTTTTCAGCAAAGGCCGTCTGGAAAGCGGGGGACCCTTCAATGCCGCCGGGCAGTTCCACTTCTTCAACATAAAGCATCTCGCGAAGGACTTTCTCGGCCATCCGGTCGAGGATGCGTTCATTGGTTTCCGACAAGGGTGCATCGAGTGGTT
>JAGNMT010000143.1:0-3458 GCA_017991025.1 Verrucomicrobiales bacterium | reverse complement strand
GCGGGGGACCCTTCAATGCCGCCGGGCAGTTCCACTTCTTCAACATAAAGCATCTCGCGAAGGACTTTCTCGGCCATCCGGTCGAGGATGCGTTCATTGGTTTCCGACAAGGGTGCATCGAGTGGTTCCCCGAAGGCCTTCTGCATTTCGGTGTGGCGGTAGAGAGTCGCCTGAGTGGTGAGGTTCGCCTCGACGAGCACATTGTGGACACCGGCCTGGTGTTCCAGCGTCATGAGCGCGACAACGTCGCTCTTACCTCCATCGAGGTATGGATCGGCCTCAAAAAAATCATCGAGCTTCTGAACCGCCCCCTCCGAAAATCGCCTCAGTGAGACTCCGGCGGAGCGATCCACCACCTCGGCGAGGGCATTGCCGAGATGAGTCTGGTCCTCGACTCCCCCGGTCACATACCAACCGCCCCAGCGCTCGGCGATGGGACTGCTCTGGCGTGTGTGGAAAGTGCCTGCCTCAAAGAGGGGGAGCCCGGACTCGGAAGGATACACGGAGCGGACGAGAAGCCCCGGCAGGTCCTGATTTGATGAACCGGCATGGCAGTTGAGGCAGGATCGTTCCCGTACCAAAGACGGAGGGCTGTTTTCTTCCCGCTCGGTTAGTTTGATGAGATGGAAAACGATCCCGATGCGGTCATCAAAACTGGCCACCTCGATTTCCCCGCCCTGAACCCAGCCGAGATAAACATCGTCGGAAAAATAGATCGCTCGCGGGGTCCGGGGAGAAATATGGCTGTTCTGGGCGCTCGTTTTCGAGAAGACGAGCACCTGTGACTCGATAGGAACGTCAAGACGCTCCAGCAGTTCGTTCAGGATCTCCTGGTCAGTCCCCGAGGATAAGAATCCTTCCTTCCTGGCTGCATTCAGGAGGCGGGTCACTTTCGTGTCCGGTTCAGTCTCGAAATAATTGATCGGAGCCCGCTCGTAGACCGGCTCGAATGCCCGTGCGGACACCAGAGTCATTCCCGTCAACGCGACGACTCCGCAGGAAACGGCTGCAATCTTTTCTCTCATCACGTAAAGCTACATCTAAAATATATCTTTAATAGACCCACGATCAGGCCAGAAGGCACCTAAAATTCCCTACGATTACAAACCTCAGGATCGTTTATAATCGAAAGGGGAAGCGTCTTATGGTTCTATCCTACTGTTCTCCCTTCTGCGTTCTCTTCAACCCCCACATCTCACCCTCATGGAAGTCCTTGAAACACTCGCTGTTGCCCTCGGTTTCGCGACCCTCGCGGGACTGAATCTCTACCTCGTCGTTCTTGTCACCGGCCTTGCCATTAATCAGGGATGGGTCGATGTGTCGACGACCTATCCTGACCTGATGGTTCTCGGGGATCCCCTCGTCATCACGGCGGCCGGGATCTTTTTTGCCTGTGAATTCTTTGCCGACAAGATACCCTGGGTGGATTCCCTCTGGGATTCGGTTCATACCTTGATTCGTCCAGTCGGTGGCGGCTTGCTCGCGATTCACACTCTCGGGACGACAGACCCTGGGTTCGAAGTCGTTATCGCCCTCCTTGCGGGAGGCACCACGCTCGTGGCTCACGGCTTTAAGGCCGGAACCCGTCTCGCGATCAATGCCTCGCCTGAGCCTGTCTCCAATATCGTCGCGAGCGTCACTGAGGATGTCGCCGTCCTTGGCGGACTCGCACTGATGAGCGTAAATCCCATCCTCGCGGCGGTCTTTTTCCTCATTTTTCTCGGCTGCAGTCTCTATCTCACACCAAAGCTGTTCCGCCGTATCAAGGCGTTCGTCTGGCTCGTGGGGAATAAGGTCTTTGCCCTCGTCTCGCGACCCGATGCCGAAAAACTGCTCTATGCCGGGCTCACCTCGTCAGAGGATCAGCAACTCGGTATTGTGCTTGGCGGGCGCAAAGCCGAGCCCGAATGGTCTGCGAGAGTTCTCGTCGGCCAGTGCAAGCGGTTTCCCGGTTTTACCCCGATGACGTTCGGTCGCCTCGTTGCTCTGGCGAACAACCCCGGTCAATTGCATTTTGTAGGGCGTCGATGGATGCGGCACTACCACACCGACCTGACCCTCGACGGACTGGAGATCACTCAGGAACCCCGCTTTTTCAGCGAAGATGTTGTTCTCTACGATCTCGCGGGCACTCAGAAGTTGGTCCTCCGCCTGCCATCGGGGCATCGGGCCATGGCCAACCGCATCGTCGAAAGTCTGATCATGCGGCGCGACGCCCGGATGCCGATGCCGTCCGACCGCATCATGATGGCGGAAACGTCGACAGAAGCCGGAGCGCCCGTTGCGGTAGCCTAGTGTATTAGTGCGGTTCCCGTTGTCCCGACGGGAACCGCTGCTCAAGAAAATGAAGTCGATGCCGGTCGAATTTCGCTGCCCTACTTGCGGGAGGAAGCTTTCGCCAAATGCCCGGTCCTGCGGCGGTTGCGGGGCAGAGCGGGAAGGGTCGGAATGGCTCGCTCCCGAAGCTTATGACGGCCTTCAATTCGGTGATGACGAGTTCGACTACGATGAGTTCGTTCGCCGCGAATTTAGAACAAGTAGCAGCGGAGGAAATTGGTTCGACCGACTCACGCCGCGTGAGCGTTTCTGGTGGGTCGTGGCGGTAGTGCTGCTCCTCGCATTTATTTTCGCGTACGCGTTGGACTTTCGGAACTAGACTGCTTTCCATCACGATGAATCCCCGAATCCCCTGCCTCCTCTTCTGCGTCGGCCTCTTTTTCGTCCCGCTATTCGCTGAGGAGGCAGCACCCAAAGGCCATCTTATCATCCATGGCGGCGGCTCATTAACTGCAGACGTGCTGGATCGCTTTGTCGAACTGGGTGGTGGAGCGAAGGGCCACCTCGTCTATGTGCCGACCTCGCTCGAGGATGAACCTGTCGCTAATCTCACGGTTATTCCCGGATATCTGAGGCCCGCTTTGTTTGGCAAGGTCACCATTCTGCACACCCGCGATCCCAAACTCGCCGACACCGAAGCGTTCATCGAGCCGCTGAAAACTGCCACCGCGATCTGGTTCTCCGGAGGGCGTCAGTGGCGCACCATGGACGCCTATCTCAACACGAAAACGGCCGCCGCTTTCGCCTCCGTTTATCAGCGGGGCGGAGTCATTGCCGGTTCGTCGGCAGGCGCGACCGTCCAGGGATCCTATCTGGTGCGCGGTTCGCCCGAAGGTAATACCATCATGATGGCCAGCGGTCACGAGCAGGGGTTCGGATTTCTTCCGAATGCGGCGATCGACCAGCATGCCATCGTCCGTAAGCGGCTCGGCGACATGATCCCGGTGATCGAGCGACACCCCGGCCTTCTCGGCGTTGCAATTGACGAAAGCACAGCGCTGATCGTGTCCGGCGGCGTGGCAAGCGTGATGGGGAAATCCAAGGTCGCTCTCTACGATGCGAACCGCTGGGCCGATGAGAAATCCCGTTATTTCTTTCTGGAAAAGGGTGAACGATTCGAT
>JAGNMT010000142.1 GCA_017991025.1 Verrucomicrobiales bacterium | reverse complement strand
AGCTTGAACTGATTGAACGGGCCTCAAAGTCCATTCCTATCGTGCACGCCCCGAATTTCTCGGTCGGAGTGAACACACTCTTCTGGTTGACCCGACGCACCACGGAAATCCTCGGTGAAGGCTTCGATCTCGAAGTCGTTGAGATGCACCACCGCCACAAGCTCGATTCACCGAGCGGGACGGCGAAGCGCCTCGCGGAAATCCTCGCGGACGTGAAAGGTCTCTCCTACGAAAAAGACTGCCGCCACGGACGCCACGGCGAAGTGGGGGCAAGAACCGACTGTGAGATCGGTGTCCACGCGCTGCGTGGTGGCGATGTCGTGGGCGACCATACTGTCATCTATGCCGGCAACGGCGAGCGTGTCGAACTAACTCACAAGGCATCGAGCCGACTGACCTTTGCCAATGGTGCCGTTCGCGCCGCCAAATGGGTTATGAGTGAAGGCCTCAAGAACGGGCTTTTCGACATGCAGGATGTTCTGGGCCTGAAGTAATCCCTCCCGGGCCATGCCATTCGTCGGAATCAGCCTCGGGTCGAATCTCGGTGACCGGCTTGGCAATCTGCGCTCTGCGGTTGAATTTCTCAAATCGGCAAGAAGTTCCCCGCACCTGCTCGCCTCGTCGGTTTACGAAACCGCTCCGGTCGGATGCCCTCCCGGTTCCGAGCCGTTTTACAACGCGGTCATCGAGATCGAGACCGTGCTTTCCCCGCTCGAACTGCTCTCGCGAACACAGGCGATCGAGCACGCTCTGGGGAGACCAACAGACCGGGAGATCAATGCCCCTAGGACGGTGGACCTCGATCTTCTCTATTACGACGACCTGGAGATAAATGAGGGCGCACTGGTCCTCCCCCACCCCCGCATGTTCAAGCGAGCCTTTGTCTTGAGGCCCCTCGCCGAGATTCGCCCGGATTTGATTCCCGATTCGATTGATCCCGCCGAACTAAAGGAGGGAATACACGAACTTACGCCCTCTCAGGGATTGGCGACCGGGAATATCTCAGAAAAGTGACAGCAGTGACTGCCCCCCGACCGCAATCTCAAACGGTCTCTTCCCGGGTGAAGAGACGATCTGATCGAGCGGAAGTCTCCACTTTTCAGGCAAACAGATCCAGCACCGGCTTTCCTTTGTGAGCCACCGTGAAGGGCCGCTTGCTGGGGCTGTAGAGCACCTGATCGAGAGGAAGTCCGAGGGCATAGGCGATCGTCGCATTGAAATCCTGAATCTTCACCGGATTCTCAGCCACATTCTCACCACTCTCGTCGGTTTTCCCGTAAGTGATGCCGCCCTTGAGACCACCGCCGGCGAGCACTGAACTGAAAGCTTTCGGGTAGTGATCGCGCCCGGCATTCTGGTTGATCTTCGGCGTGCGCCCGAACTCGGTCGTAAGCACCACCACCGTGTCTTCCAGTTTACCGCGTTGCTCAAGATCAGCGAGCAGCGCTCCCATGGCCTGATCGAGGATGCCGCACTTCTCGGGAGCGGCCACAAAGACGTTATTGTGCATATCCCAACCACCATAGGAAACCTCAACCGCACGCACATCGTTCTCGATCAAGCGGCGGGCAAGAAGACAGCCCTGTCCGAAAGGATTTTCGCCATAACGCGCCCTCGTGATTTTGTCCTCGCTATTGAGGTCGAAGGCGGCCAGATCACGGCTCTGCATGATACGCACCGCATCGTCGTACATCTGCGTGTACGCTCTGACCTGCTTCACCTGGTAGCGCTGGTGAAACTCCTCATCGAACTCTTTCGCGAGAGTCAACCGGCTATCAAATGTTTCCTTTTTAACGCCATTCAGCTTTGAGTTCTTCAGCCCTGCCTGGGGATCACTGATGGTGAGCGGCTCATACTCGGGCTCAAAGAATCCGCCGCCGCCATTGATCCGGCTGTCTCCGCCAATGAAGATTGAACCGGGAAGATTCGGATTCATGCGCCCTTTGAACTTCAACGACCAGGCACCGATACCGGGGTGACGTATCGTGGCTCCCTGGTCATAACTCGTATGCATCAGGTAGTTGCCCTGATCGTGCGCCCCGGCCGTGGACGTGAGCGAGCGGATGATTGCCAGCTTGTCCGCCTGTGCGGCCAGAGAGGGCAGGAGAGCCGACAGCTTGATGTCATCGACGTTTGTATTGATCGTCCTCGTGTCGCCGTTGTTCTCGTGACCGGGCTTGGTATCAAAAGTGTCGAGGTGGGTCATCCCCCCACTCATGTAGAGGTATATGACATGCTTCGCGGCACCGATCCGATCAGGTATGCCCAAATCCGGTCCGAGGGCCCCCTGGGATCGTGTCGTAAGCCCGAGCGCGCCAACCCCCAGAAAGGATTTGGCGGTTCCCTCCATGAAGCGTCTCCGGCTCCATTCGTCTGCTTTGAAGGCTGAATTCATACGATTACTTTTGATTGATGCGGTTGGAATGATGGATAAAAACGTCGAACGGGGCGGAAGGATTATTGGACAAAGATGAACTGCTGCGTGTTGAGCAACGCCCAGACGATACCGGGATACGCTTCGTCTCCATGAGCCGCCACTTCGGCACGGGCGAGAGTCATCTCTTTTTCGGTAGGTTTGCGGGTGAGCATCGCTTGAAAAATCATGCGGATTTTTTCGTCAGGCTCACCCGCCATCTGGATGCGCCGACCAAAGACCGCGAAGGGGTTGATGAGCGACTCGACGATAGGCCCATTGAGGAG
This sequence comes from Verrucomicrobiales bacterium, assembly GCA_017991025.1. Lineage (GTDB taxonomy): Bacteria > Verrucomicrobiota > Verrucomicrobiia > Verrucomicrobiales > DEV007 > Arctic95D-9. The sequence goes on along the minus strand of JAGNMT010000142.1, from coordinate 5,277 downwards.
GCTGAGCGCCTGTGGAACCGACGCATTGTTGGCGGAGTTCTCAATGACTTCGCGATCCGACTGACCAAACTCCCTCAGGAAATGCCCGCGCCGGGCTGGCGACTCCAGCTCCGAAGCTCTGGCCATCTGGCTGACGAGAGTGGTGTAGCCCCTATAAGATTGTTTCTGACGATCGGACCAGGCCTTCCGCTGGTTCTTATCGGTCATGGTTGCGGGAGGATCAAGAAACACAGGCTTGGGAAGCTTGGTCATCACGGCCCGTTCTCCCGGGGCGGACCCGGCACCCGCCATGGCAGCTCCGTTATCCCCTGCTCCCATTTGCATCTCGGTCATTCCCATAGCGGCAAGCAGATCGCCCCCGTCCACCTTTTCTCCGACATTCTGGTAGCCAATATCGGCAACCACCTTCCGAAACTGATTGCGAAGATCGTTTAACTCATTGCGCAGCTTATTAAAGCGCTCCTTATCGCCCGCCTCCAGCGCCGCAGCACTCTCCTTTCTCACCTTTTCCTCGCGAGGTCGAATTGCCTCGTAAGTCTCCCCGATCTTTTTCACCATGGCGATGTAGTCCTTTTCGCTGCGGCTCTCAAGCGTCTTGAAGATACGGCGGACTTTCTCGACCGAAGCGAGCTGTTCGGCGACTCTCGGACGATAGCCATCCGCTTCCGGAAGCGCCAGAGCGACGATGGAGTCCCAGATCTGCTCCGCACTCATACGACGAAGCATCGGGCCGGCAAAATAATAGTGCTCACCCATAACCGTTTCCTCGCTGTTGGCTGCACGCTGGTAGGTCTTGGTATTAAAAAGCACCTCTTCATACTTCCGCATATCGAAGTCGAGAGACTTCATCAACGTCTCAAGATAGGTGAGCAGTTCGGGATTGGAAATCTGTGTCTGTTCCGTGAGCTCATCCACCGGCTCAAAAACGCCGTGGCCAAAGACCCGCTTCCAGAGGCGGTTCGCGATCACCCTCGTGAAGGTCGGGTTCTCCTTTGAGACCATCCAGTCGGCATAGGCGTCAATGGTGCTGTCGTCGATATTCGCGAGGTCGATCTCTTTCCCGAACATCGTCTTTCCGGTCACTACCTGAAAAGGCTTCGCATCCGTGTACTTGTAATCATGGGGCAGTTTAAGTGTCTTCTTTACCTCGTCGGCTTTCACATATCGCAGCGGATTGTATAGCTCATTGAGGGCTTCATTGGCCCCGCGACTGGCATGGTCATAGGCTTCGTAAGCGGCAATGGATTTTTTCGCCAAAGCCCGGAACTGCTCGTCATTCACCGAAAACTGCTTGAGGTAACGGTCATACTTGTCGCTTTCGGTGAATCGCTTCAAGTCATCCGCATTTCTCATCTGAGGAAACTTCTCGTTCCCCACCATCTTCAAGTGAATCGCCTTGCGTTCATCATTCTGAGTCCGCTTAAAGGCCTGCTGATTCGGGGAATCATACCCGCGAGCATCCATTCCGTATGAAAAAGCGGCCATCTGGAAATAATCCATTTGCGTCCACTTGTCGAAGGGGTGGTTGTGGCACTGGGCACATTCAAGCCGGGTTCCGAGGAAGATACGGACCGTGTTGGACATGTTGTCGAGCGGCATGCCCCGGTCGCGGATGTAATACCCCACCGCCCCATTTTCCCAGATCATGCCCCGAGCTGAGATCATCTCCCGCACAAACTGATCGTAGGGAACGTTGTTATTGATCGATTCCTTGATCCACAGTTGGTAGGCGGCCTCCGCCTGCTGCGCGCCAGTTCCAAGACCTGAGTTGATCCTCAAAACATCGGCCCAGAAATTATAGGCGTGACTCATGTGACCGTCACTCTCAAGCAAGTCGGTAATAAGTTGTTCGCGCTTCCTCGGGTAGGTCGAGCCATGGAAATTTTCCGCTTCTTCAATCGTCGGAACACGACCGGCAATATCCAGATAGGCACGCCGCACAAATGTCGCATCGTCGATGTCGGCGTTCGGTTTCAGGCCTTGCTTCGCAAGCGTGGCTTCCACCAGTGCATCGATTTCCCCGGCCGCTTTCGCAACATCGAACTTCTCGTTCTTATTCACCACTTTCGCTGCCGGCTTGGGAACGACCTCGGCCTGCAAAAAGCAGGTAAGACTCAGAATCAGACACGACAGTATAGAAAGCGGTTTCATCGTTTGGGTGGGACTCGCCAGAGAATACCCTTAAAAGTCTGGAAAGTTGCACCTTTCACCGAACGTAATGACGCCACCCTCTGTACTCCAATGGACTAGCTGCCGCTCGCCTTTCCCCGGCATGGGGCAATGCCGCCAGACCGTCCAGAACCCTGTAGTCGAAATCCGGGTGCCCCGACGCACTGATAAAAAGCACGATCTTTGGCCGATAGAAATGGAGGCCTCCTATTCCGAAATGCCGGCCCCCCCGGTCCGGGAGACATCACACGACCGGGAAAAAATATTCCTCTTTGCATCACGAAGCAGATCAGCGAGCATTTCGCGAATGAAGGAGGTGGTGTACCGGGCAAACGACCGATGGGTGGGCACTCTCTGCTGCCCTGCATGCAAATACGTCGCCAGGGCCTGGAAATCGAGCGGGATGAGTGAATGTCGCCCGCACTTTTACTGCGACCACTGCTCAAACGCAATTTTCCGCGAGACCGATCAGGCGATTTCCTGGAACGAGCAAAATGCCGCAGTGCTGGCAACCATAGCCTCGACTTTGCCTTCCTGCCCTTGCGGGGGGCGATTCGCTCCCGGTGCCAATCCTAAATGCCCCGGTTGCGGGGCTCCTTTTGCACACCAGAACGACCCGGTCACACGTCTGAGTGATCCCCATGTCATCCTGCTCGACGGGGCCTCTTTTTTCGGGCAGGGAGAGCCCTACCGGGTAAAGATAATCGAGTAATGGAAAAGAGAAGTCAGATCGCTGCAAGATTGCGCCTTCTCATGTTGATCGCGGCGGCGATGCTTCCGACGCTTGGCGTGATTCTTCTCATTTATGCCGCCTGCTGCCGCGGAAGTGCTGCCGAATTTCTCGCACGAGGAGAGATTCACGACGCTACGGTTTCCTCGATCACGAGTCGAAAGCAACGACATGGGGGATGGGAAGTGACAGTCGGATTCTGGGACAGGTCGGGCGGAGTTCCGCCACCGGGAAAGCTGATCACCGCAGTAGTATCTGATCTTTTACCCTTATCGGGTGTCGACAAGAAACCAGGGAGCGATTTGAGGATCCGCTGGATTCGCGACAGTAATCCACCCCGGGTGGCTCCGGAGGCCAGCCTTCACGATACCACCCGTCCCTGGGAACAGGGATTCACTACAGGAGGATTACTTCTCGCCACCGGAACTGTCGTGGCTCTGCTGGCAAAGAAGCAGAGAAGAACCTTAACAAACCCGAAAGGGTGAAAATTCCCTGGCGTACAAAGAATCAATATTCCACGGGATCACCGAGAAACCCGACATCCCTGCCTCTGCCACCCGATACCTCTATCCATAGAGCAGATGGGCCTCCTTCGAATCGATCAAACGAGCCCTAACAAGGCCGTCTTTGAGCGGCTCACCCGCAGGATCGAGGTAAATCCGACCGGTCGGCTTCGGGTTGTTGGGATTGACGTCGAGAAGGTGTAAATTGAAAATGAAGGCCGCCTCGTCTCTCGCCTTGAACCAGTGGACATTGTCCTTGTCGTCGGAAACACTTGAGGTATCGCCGGGACCGAATACCCGGTCTAACGTCGGCTTTATGATCATGTGCTCTCTCTGATCCTCAACCCGGTCGTAGTGGCGACCGTGAAACTCCCCCTTCAAGACGATGAACGCCGTGGCCATGTTGTTGTGCCCGTGCGGAACGACAGAGCGTCCTTTCTTCATCGCGAAAATCTGCTCACCGAATACAAGCTTCCCGGGGTCACCCTCTATCTCCGGGTATTTCACACGGATGCTCTGTGCCCCGCTATCGGGGAATTTGGCATTCTTTGCGACGTTCTCAAAATCGATGAATTTCAGCAAGTCTCCGAGATCGATCTTCTCGCCCATGAGCTTCTCAACCTCCAGCTGCCACACTATCGCTTCAAGTTTGCCGCCCTTTAAATCCAAACCGATCTGATTGATCTCGTTGAGCCATTTCACGGCGGTCAGTTTTGCCTCCTGCGCGAGTAGCTCCCCCTTGCAGAGATGTTCGAGCAACGAAAGGGAGAGGATGGTTTGCAACGAGCGCTTCGCAAAATCGCGCCGTGAAAGGGAAAGATCGAAATCGGATGGGGGCGGGGTCATGCGACGGATAATCGTCGTTTTATAACGACGCGGTCAATGATAATTGCCTCCGTCATCGGGGCGATCAGCTAATTGGCCTGCTGCTTGGCCAACTCGGCAAGGAAAGCCTGCTCCCGGTCAGCGACGTAGCGGCGATAGCCATCAGGGTCGATGAAGGGATTCACGGGGCTGGTGCCGAGGCGGGCGTACTTGGTATTCATGTCATAGTAGCCGCCATGGGCACCAAGGAAGAGGTCAACGGACTGCTCTTTAAGAAAACGGAAAGTCCGCTCGTAGTCGGTCGCGATAGTGGGGTATTCTCTATTGTTCACCAGAATGTAGCCCGGATTCACATTCGGACTGCCTATGATCACGGCGTTGAGTATTTTACCGCCTTCGGGAATTTGCATCGTCCACGTGGTGCAACCGGGTGTGTGACCCGGGGTGAGATGCGCGACGAGAGTGCTGCCGCCGAGCTTGATCTCGTCACCGTCTTTGAGCCTGCGGTCGACTTTGGCAGGAGGGAACCGGGTGTAGCTGGCCGTAAGCCGTGACTTTGATGCGCCGCCGCTCTCAACGGACGCGGCGTCTTCCTCCATCACAAAATACTGCGCCTTCGTCTCCTGGATCATCACCGCGCTGCCCGCGCAATGATCGGAGTGCGCATGGCTGATAAGCAGGATCCTCACGTCGGCGAATTTGAATCCAAGCGTTTCGATGCTGGCTCGAATCAGCGGCACCGACTCCTCAAAACTGCTATTGATGAGGATGTGCCCCTCCGGCGTGGCGATAAGGTAGGACGCAAGATCTTTCGAGCCGACATAATAGAGGTTCCCGGCGATCTTGTGCGGCGGGAATGGCTCCATCCAGCCCGCCGGCTGGTCGGCCAACGCGGTGATTGAGAAAAAGAGAATGAGAACGCCTAACTTCATGGAAGAACATCATCGCCATGCAGACTCTTCTCCGCCTCCATCTCCCGCAAATCCGCAAGGATCTTCTCAATCTGCTCGAAGTGCTTGAGGGGTAGCCTGCGGCGCTGGTGTTTGTTCC
>JAGNMT010000141.1 GCA_017991025.1 Verrucomicrobiales bacterium | reverse complement strand
CCGGAACCCTTCACTGGACAGACCGTATCGACGGGAACTATTCAGCATCTCCCCTGTTAGCCGATGGACATATTTTCGTCTCAAGTCATGAGGGTGTTGTGTCTGTTCTGAAACCGGGACGAACCTTCGAATTGCTCGCAAAAAACCAACTGGACGGAACGATAATGGCCTCTCCGCTGGCGATGGATGGCAATCTCGTGATCCGCGCCGGTTCAGCCCTTTATCGTTTTTCGAAAGAAAAACAGCCATAAATTCACGCCCAAACCTCTAAATTACTTAACTTTCTGAAAAATAAGCGTGACGAAGCTCCCGAATCTCGATATTTATTCTGCATATTTCCAATCTTCCATTTCATATGAAACCCCGCATTCCAATCTTTGGCGCAGTCGCTTTACTCGCAACGGTGACATCGCTCGTCACTTCTTCCGTCAACGCGAGAACTTGGACCAGTACGGATGGCAAGCCCTTGCAGGCTCTCTTCCTTGGAATGGAAGGTGACAATCTGAAGTTCAAACTCGCCAACGGAAATCAGGTCTCAGTACCAAAAGATCGATTCATCAAAGCGGACCAGGAGGCGGCCGAGCGCCTCTCCAAGATCGGCGACGACAGCTACACCAAGGCGTCGGCGCGCAAACTCGATACTCTCCTCGCCGGAGGACTGAAAAAGAACGGATTCACTTCGTTCAACGAAGCGCTTCCCGATGATCTCTTTGTCCGCCGTGTCTACCTCGATATCATCGGCCGCATTCCGACCCGGGAGGAATTCCTCCGCTTCGCGGAAAATGCCCGGCCGGATAAACGGGAGGCCCTGATCGACGAACTCCTCCTTTCTCCCGGCTTCGCATCCAACATGTTCAACTATTTTGCGGACATGTATCGTCTCAACGCGAGCGATTTCGACAATGGAATCCGCATGGATCCCTATATCCAATGGTGGAGAGATCAGCTCAAAGCCAATCGCCCCTACCATGAACTGGTGACTGACATGATCACCGCGAAAGGGAATGTTGGACAGAACCCGGCGTCAGGATTCCTGCTGCGCGATACCGGAATGGAGTTCGATGCTTTCGCTAATTTCGGTCAGGTCATGCTCGGTATCGACATCTCCTGCGCCCAGTGCCACGACCACCCCTTTGACGAATGGACCCAGGGCGACTTCTACGACATGGCGGCCTTTTTCGGCAATACTCAGCGTTCGCTCGGGTACCGCCCCTCCTCTGCGATGATGAGCGCTGCCTCGGTCGAGATGCCAAACGCGCCCGCCGGATGGAAAGATAATTTCATGAAGTGGGCGGAGACAACCAAGGGTATCATCCCCAAGGATCAGAACAGTAATCAGTTCCGCTTTTTTGTCGCCGCGCTCGGCTGGAATGTCGCTGACAATGAGACCCTCGAGACCGTCCTTCCCGATGACTTCCGCGGAGAGGGAGGAAAGCCGGGAGAAGTTGTAAGCCCGAAGACCCTGATTGGCGATGCCGCCAAACTCGGAGGAAAGACCCGTCGTCAGGCCGTTGCGGACTGGTTAACCTCTCCCGCCAACCCCCGCTTTGCTCTCGTTATCGCCAACCGGATGTGGGGTCGCGCTTTTGGCCGGGCCATGATCGAGCCTGTGAATGACCTTAGTGATGACGAAATCAAACGAGCTTCGCAGCCCGAAGTACTCAAGTATCTTGAGGCCGAGATGCGTCGCGTCAATTACGACCTCCGCGAGTTCATGCGCATCCTTTACAACACCCGCGCCTACCAGTCGATTGCTACATTCGAGGAGCCTGACACTACCAAACCCTATTATTTTGCGGGCCCTGTCTTGCGACGCATGCGCGCCGAACAGGCATGGGATTCGATGATGGTCCTCGCCCAGGGCGCTGAGGTCGACGCAAAAACCGGTGGAGACGGATCTTTCTACAAAAAAGTCCTCAACATCGACTTCAATACCGCCACCAACGATGATGTCTGGCGCCACTACGAAATGTGGCAGAACCTTCGAGGTCGGGGTGCTGCGATGGCGAAAGCCTCGGAATCGGCCGACGATTACACCCCCGTCATGATGAATGACACCGAGTTACGGGCCTCCGAGCTCACGCAGCCCGCTCCGGCGGCATCCATGCTGGACACGTTCGGGCAGTCGGACCGGCGTATCACTGACGATCACAACTATGACGGTTCGGTGCCCCAGGTACTTGCCCTGATGAATGGGGTGGTTACCCAGCAATTGACGGGAATTTCCTCCAAAATTGTCTCCGATCTGGAGGCTCTTGACGGTCCGGATGATAAGGTTCGAGGCGTTTTCTTCACTCTTCTGAATCGCTTCCCGAGCAAGGACGAACTGGATACCGGTACGGGCATGATCGCTGACTTCGGCGAAGAGGGCATCAGTGACCTCGCCTGGGCTCTAATGAACAGTCCTGAGTTCCTCTTTATTCAATAATTCTCCGCCGCGAAAACTACCTCACTCCCGTAACTCTCTCTATCATGAACCACATTGCCGATCTCGCCGGAAAAGATCCATTCAGCCGCCGTTATTTCATGGAAATGACGGCCAAGCTCACTTTCGGAGTCAGCCTTAGCGTCCCTTTTCTGCCCCGAAGTTTTCAGGCGCAGGACGGGGCGAAAGCTAAGAATCTCATCTATATCTTCCTCTCCGGAGGCATGACTCACCTCGACACATTTGATCCCAAAAAGAGCAGTGACGTCATGGGAGGCACCGAGATCCTGGATACGGCGGTTGATAATATGAAATTCGGCATGCACCTCAAGGAGCTTGCCAAACAGGCGGATAAGATTGCCGTGATCAACTCCATGATGTCCACCAACGGAGCCCACGAACAGGGTCAGTACATCATGCGGACGGGCTACGAGAAACGGGCCACGATCGTGCACCCGACAATGGGCCCCTGGGCCGAAACCCTTCTCGGTAAGCGGGGCGAGATCCTCCCTGACAGCGTCCTGATTGGAGAAAGCACCTCCAACGCGGGCTTCATGGACCCCTCGCTGAGTCCCCTGCCGATTGCAAACCCTTCGGGAGGAGTGCCGAATACGACCCTCATAGTCGAGGGAGACCGGTTTGACCGCCGCATGCAAATGGCGCAAAAGCTCGGCAAGCAGTTCGTTGATAAGTTCAAATACACCGGGCCAAAGTCCTATGTCGAGTATTACAATCAGGCAAATCGTCTCCTGAAAAGTGACGCTCTCTCAGCCTTCGATATTTCAAACGAAGCAAACAGCGCTGAATATGGCACCAGCCAGATCGGTCAGGGGTGCCTGCTCGCGCGCAAGCTTGTGGAAAGCGGTGTTCGTGTCATTGAGATTGTCTCGGGCGGCTGGGACATGCACGTCGATGTTGCCAACGGTACAGCAACAAAACTCCCGGAACTCGACATGGCGGTAGCGACTTTACTGAAGGATCTTCAGGCCCGGGGCCTTTTAGAATCAACTCTTGTGGCGATCGGCACGGAATTCGGACGGACCCCCGACATCAATATGAACGCGGGACGCGATCACTACCCCACTGCCTACTCATGCATCCTTGCCGGTGGCGGCATCAAGGGTGGCACCGTCTATGGTGAAACAGATGGTGTCGGCAAGAAAGTAAAGCTCAACCCGGTCAAGCCCGAGGATTTTCTGGCCACGATTGGGCACGGCCTCGGACTCAATCAGGAAGAGATCGTATACTCGCCAACACAAAGACCCTTTACCTTCGCAGACAAAGGAGTGCCGGTGACGGCCGTGTACGCCTGATCCCGGGTGGTTACTGTTTTCCAGAAGAAGCGTCGATTTCCCCGGGAGTCGGCGCTTTTTGGTTTTCAGGAGTTATTTCCCGATGCAGAACTGACTGAAAATCTCGCCAAGTATCTCTTCAATATCGGTTCGTCCGATCACATCCCCTACCGATTCGAGAGCCGCGCGCAAATCCACCGCCACAAACTCGGGAGACTCTCCCGCCATCATCAGCTCCCTGGCTTTCATCAGATCTACCCTGGCGCGATTCAGGCAATGCTGGTGGCGGGCATTGATTGCTACAAGGCTGGCGGAGCTCAGTGTCGTCCCTTCAGTGATTCGCCGAAAAAGAAACTCGCGTAACGATTCCACCGACGCCTCATCAAGGCAGGAAACCGGAAACCCGGTATCACCAAGCCAATCGGGGTGCGGGGCGAGATCTGACTTATTGAGAATGCGAACCACCTTTGTTTTCTCAGGAACGGATATCAGCGCAATTTGATCAGCTCCGACGCTGACGTCGATCACCAGAAGAACCAATTCTGCCCTTTCAATCTGAGTCCGGCTCCGGGCTATCCCGTCCCGTTCGACGGCTTCGCGCCCGTCCCGGATTCCCGCCGTATCGACCAGGCGAAGTGGAATCCCACGAAGATTAATGAACTCCTCAATCGTATCCCGGGTCGTTCCGGCGGCAGCATTAACGATGGCCCGATCAAAGCCGAGCAAACAGTTCAGGAGACTCGATTTACCCGCATTAGGAGCGCCGCAGATGACCGTACGAATTCCCTCACGAAGTATGCGTCCCTGATCTGCTGTCGCAAGAAGGGCGTCCACACCGGAAATAATTCCATCGCAGCGAGCGACCAAAGTCGCGTTGGAATCCGGGTCGATGTCCTCTTCGGGGAAGTCAATATAGGCCTCCACATGCGCGAGAAGTCCGACCACATCGAGCCTGATCGCCTCAATGGCTTTGCCAAGACGCCCGCTCAACTGCTCTCCCGCCGCTTTCATCGCCAGATCGGTCTGGGCCGAGATAAGATCCATGATCGCCTCCGCCTGCGTCAGGTCCATTTTCCCATTGAGAAAAGCCCGCTCTGAAAACTCCCCCGGCAGGGCGGATTCGGCACCGGCAGCGAGCAGGGTATCGAGTACTCTCCGGGTTACGATGACTCCTCCATGGCAGGCAATTTCAACAACATCCTCGCCGGTAAAGCTGTGAGGTCCGGGGAAACGTGTCAAAAGAACCTCATCTATCATAACGCCATCAGAACCCACAATGCGTCCGAAAAGTTGAGTCCGCGGCGGCCAGCCAGAAGCGGGTTTTCCACGAAAAACCAAACTGGCAATCAGGGTGGCATCCGGCCCACTCAAGCGGATCAGCGACACGGCACCCGTTCCGGGAGGTGTGGCGATGGCGGCAATAGTGGAACGATGCATGGGTAGGGAGACTTCGGAGTGTCGGGAACAATAGAAAGCGACGCAAGCCGGAAAAGTAATTGATTCCAGAGGAAAGTCGTCGCAGGATCAGCTCATTCGTCATGTTGATAAAACACATTCCTGAGGACGAGCGCCCGAGGGAGAAACTTTTCGACCGGGGACCTTCGGCGCTTAGCGACTCCGAGATTCTTGCCCTCTTTTTTAGCACAGGCCGTGCCGGAGTCAGCGCGATTGAATTGGGTCGGGAAATGATCTCGCGCTTCGGCAGTCTTAGAAACCTCTCCAGAGCGTCCATCCAGGAACTACAACAGATTCCGGGAATAGGACCGGCAAAGGCAGCGCAGCTTTCCGCGGTGTTCGAATTCGGTCGACGCCTTGCCCACGAGCCATTCAGTGATCGGTCGATCACCTCCCCCGAAGATGTTTTTGCCCTGGTCGGGCCGGAAATGCAGATGCTGGCGCAGGAGTCGGTCCGCGTAATTCTTCTCAACCATAGAAAGCGACTCATCCACCTCGGCGAAGTTTTCCGGGGAACGGGAAATGAGTCCTTCGCCAACCCCTCGGAAATCCTCCGCAAAGCGATCAGTCACGGGGCTAATTCTATCGTCCTTGTCCACAACCATCCTTCAGGAGATCCGTCCCCCAGTAACGCAGATCACGAAGTAACCCGACGCCTCAAGACCGCCTGTCTGGCTATCGGCGTTGAATTCACCGACCATATCATCGTCGGCTGCCAATCTCGACATGCCGGGGATCCCTACTTTAGTTTTCGTGAGGCGGGGCTAATTTGACACCCAAATCCCCCTTCCGAGAAATCCCCTTGCCACCGACATGTCCATTCATCCCTCCGCCATCGTCTCACCCAAAGCAATCATCGGTGTCGAGGTGAGTATTGGCCCTTTCGCGATTATTGAGAAGGATACCGAAATTGGAGACCATTGCGTGATTGAAGGTGCCGTCCAAGTTCGGGCAGGCTCGCGAATCGGCACCGGCACCTTTGTTGGCGCCGGATCCATTATCGGCTCAGACCCGCAATTTCGGGGTTTTGATCCGCGAATTCCATCAGGGACTATCTTGGGAGAACGAAACGTCCTGCGTGAATATGTCACCTTTCACCGCAGTGTAACGGAGGGAGGAAATACCATCGTGGGTGACGGCAATTATCTCATGGCAGGATCGCACATTGGTCACGACTCCATTGTCGGGAACGAGAACACCCTTGCCAACAATGTTCTCCTTGGAGGCCACGTGATTCTCGGAAACCAATGTTTTATCGGGGGCGGCTCGGCCTTTCACCAGTTCGTCAGGATTGGAGATCACGTCATGTGTCAGGGAAATTCGGGATTTTCACAGGACCTCCCCCCCTTTGTTGTCGGCGCCGACATCAATACGGTGGTCGGCATTAATGTCGTCGGCTTAAAAAGGGCCGGTTACTCCCCCGAGGATCGCAAGGAGATCAAATCAGCATTTAGGGAGATATACCACAGCCCCAGAACCCTCGAATCGATTCTGCAGGAAGTCGGCGATCAAGCGCTTTCTAAGCCGCTACAGAAGTTCTACCAATTTTTCCGCGAAAAGTCGAAAAAGGGGGTTTGCGTAAGAACCTCGCGAAGACGAGAGAAGCTTAAGATATCCTAAATAAATGATGGTAATTCCGAAGTTTTTGTTGGTCTTTTGGGGATATAGGAGTAAATGGTAACTTGTGTCGTGGTGTTCACGCCCCATGCACTTTAACCGCGCCTGAAGACTTTGATCCGCTTAGGAAACAGCTCCAAAAAATCGATCACCAATTGGTGCCGGGGGTCCGTGGCCATTTGGTTTTTTGCGGGTGCTCTGCTATTCGTGAACTCACTGATTTCCGCTCAGGAAGGAGGCCTGAACTTCGGCAGTCGCGCCTCCGCAAAAACGCAAGACCTCGACATCCAGAGCGATTTCAGCGATTACGATCAAAACCTGGGCATTGCCAAGGCTCATGGCGATGTGGTTGTGAAGTATGGCGATGTTACCATCTATGCCGACCAGGTCGAATACCACCAGTCCAGTGGCAAAATCTTTGCCCGGGACGATGTGCGGATCTTCAAGGATGGTCAGGTCGTTGAAGCTCAGGAAATCATCTACAACATCAATACGGGTGAGATGACAACGAGCGACCTCAAGAGTGCTCTGGAGCCGATCTATTACACTTCCGACAACATAGTTCGTCCGGATGAAGGAACCGAAGGGCCCATTACGCTGCTCGACTCCACCTTCACGACACACGACTCCGAAAACCCGAATTTCCGGGTCCGTGTGAAGAAACTCGAGGTCTATCCGGACGACAAGATCATCATGCACGGGGCAAAGCTTTACGTGGGCAATACTCCCTTGTTCTGGTTCCCGTATTTTGTTCAGCCGCTCGACGATGAACTCGGCTATTACTTTACTCCGGGATGGAATTCCGCCTGGGGCGGGTTTCTGCTGAACCAGTATGGATTTATGGTCGGCGAAAACACCCTTGCGAAGGCCCATCTTGATATCCGCAGTGAACGAGGTCTGGCGGGTGGCGTCGAGTTTTCGAGTCGTAAATTCGAAGATAACGACAACATCGGTGGCCTCAATCTCTATTACGCCGAAGACGCCAACCCGCAGATGCGTTTTAACGGGGTCGATCAGAAAAATGGCGTTACTTCGAGCCGTTACCGGATGAATCTACAGCATCGGGTTTACTTCCCCGGCTCTGACGATGAGACATTCTATCTCGACTTCGACATCAACCGGCTCAGTGACGCGTTCGTCTACGAGGATTTTTTCCCCTCCGAATTTCGGATTGATCCAAAGCCCGATAACGTGATCAATCT
>JAGNMT010000140.1 GCA_017991025.1 Verrucomicrobiales bacterium | reverse complement strand
CTACGAGGATAAGGAACGTCGTCAGGAGATAGCCGGGAAGGATTCGGATTTCCCAGACAATCTCCCGGGCTGTCACGGGCGGTTCCCAGGTTGGTTTGAGTAATCCAGTGGCAAGGGCAAGACATACCGTGATGATAAGGCCGGAGAAGGCTCCGATGATGCCGAGGAGGGCGCTCTCTATGCCGAATAGCGTAATCACTCCGGGGCCTTTCAGGCCAATGGCGCGGAGGGTGCCGATCTCCTTTGTTCGCTCGACAACTGCCATGCCGATCGTATTGAGAACCGACATGGTGACGATGGTCGTGATGATCGCGAAGACGAGACCGAAAATGATGTCGAACATGTGTTTCGTGCGAAGGTAAAGTTTTGAAACATGATACCAGGGAACCACCTCCCAATCCGATTCCGGGAAGCGGTCGCGGAGAGAGGCAACGACAGCATCCGTATCTGCTCCCGATCCCAGCATGATACGTACACAGCTGATGCTCGTGGTATCGTAGAGGCTTTGCGCCAATTCCAGTGGCATGAAGAGGTAACGGTTGTCGAGTGCTTCTGAGGCGACATCGGAGATTTGAAAAATCCGGGCATCGATCGCGTTCATCTGCCCGTTGATCGACGGAGCCATGAGGATGACACTGGAGTCGATATCCAGATCCATATTCTCCGCCATACCGGTGGTGATGGCGATTCCGTCCGGCGTCTCTCGGGTGATAGGCTTGCCTTTGTAGGTGCTGCCGTCGGCGCTGCGAAGGGCGGTGGATCGGGTATGGATCGCGTCCTTTTCCTCGGGCACCATGGCCTGTCCGATAAAAAATCCCGGTGTGCCGTTGTAATCAAGATTGCCTTTCACCTCAAGTAGTCCTGCGGCCAGCAGAATGCGTTTGTCTTTCGCGGCGAATTCCTTGATCGCCGCAAACTCTTCGGCGGTGATGAGATACGCCCCGGGGTCGGCACCGCCGTAGTCGCGGGCGCCCTTTTTCCAGATCTGGATATGAGCATTGATCTGTTCGTAAATGTGCGCGTCTTCGATGCTGGCGAACATGTAGGCGGAAAAACCGGCCAGAATGTTGATTGCCGCGTAGCCCAGCGCGACGGCGGCGATCGTAGTGATCGAGCGGCGCGTGTTACGAAGGAGGTTGCGAAGGGCTAGCGAGAACCAGGTCACGACAGGGAAAGTGGGTGAACCTTAATCTTCAGCGAAAAAGCAGCCTGTCTCAAGAGCCAATTCGCCCGAACCACGACTTGACCGGCTCTTTTCTCCAGAAAATCAGGAGGGGCAGACTCAATGGTAGCAGCACGATGCTGGTCAGACCGAGACAAATCAGCGCAAGTCCGTAGAGCCATGCCCAATCCCGCTGCGGGAGAAAGGGTCCGAGAGCTGTCGCGAAGGTCAGAAATAGCCCAGCCAGGATAAAGAGAGCCCCGATGAGGGAACTCGCGATCCGGTCAAGTTCCATTTCAGGAGGCGGACTGACCAGAAAGAAAACACCGAGACCGGCCACGCTGAAGTAGAGCAGCGCGAGTAAAGCACAATAGAAACAGAACCAGCGGAAGGCGGCGGGCATGGAAGAATCAGGAGCGGACCGGTTTTCCCCGAAGGCGGTAGTAGAGCTTACGGCACCTCGCGGTGAAGATGAGGCGGCTGCGTTTTGTCGCGAAGATTTCGAGTAGTTTTACCGTGAACCATAGGAGGACCAGAACCGAGATGAAAATCGGAACTATGTAGGTCTCGTAGACTTTGAACCAGTCGAGGACGACCGCACCCAGCTGCATCGAGATCCACACGAGAACAAAGGTGGAGATCCCCCCGGCGATCAACATGTAGAGGGAAAACCTCCAGAAAGAGTAGCCCAGCACCCCGGCCGCCACGTAGACCGGGAGGCGCGACCCGGGGATGAGCCGGGCGGAGAAAATCAGTTTGCCTCCGTGTTCCTGGAAGAGGGTTTCTGCTTGCAGGATCTGACGCTCTTTGATGAACCATCGGAAAGGTCGCCGGCGCAGGAGCGGGATCCCTCCGAGACGTCCTATGAAATAGAGCGGGATATCCCCCAGGTAGATTCCCAGGAAGGACCCGATAAGCGCCCATTCGAAGGTGAGGACGCCCTCGCTCGCCAGCATTCCGGCAGCGATGCAGGCGAGATCCTCACTGACGAGGCTGGAGAGTGAAATGGCGACAAGTTTTTGCCAGAGAGGGAGTTGCGCGATGCTGTTGAAATGTTTGTCGTGGTTGATCTCAACGGTGCAGGAGCACAGGAGTGTGGCGGTGAAAAGCACGACGAAGCATAGAAGCAGGGAACGGGATCGGCGAATCATGAAAAGTCCGGGTAGCAGGGCCGATCATCGGGCGCCTGTTCGCGGCCCGGATCCGGTCTCGAAGGATACGCGGGAACTCTCAGATCGGCGAGTGATTGTTTTTCGGTGAGGGTTTTCCGAAAGTGGCTCTCTGGTAAATCTCGAGGCGCATCGGGACGACGTTTTCTGTATCGCAGGGCCAGGTTTCCGAGTAGACGGCGTTCCATTCTCCTGATGTCTCAAACGCCGGGAAAAAAACAGGGTCAGCGAGTTCAATCCTTTTTTCGATACGGGTCATGACGAGCCGGTTGGCGAGCCCGATCGCCGCCGCGAAAACACCGGCACCACCGCAAATGACCAGCTCGGAAACCCCGTGTCGCCGGGCGAGGTCGATCGCGGCGGCTGGCGAACTAACGGGGCGATGGGCCCGGTGCCCCGGCCGGTAGCCGGGATCACCGGTGAGGATAAGCGGAGTATGGCTGGTGAACCAGCCCTCCATCTCCTCGTAGGTTTTTCTTCCTAATAGCAGCCACTTCCTCTCGGTATAGGCGCGGAAGTGATCCCGGTCCCGGGGGAGGTTCCAGGGAATGCCTCCGCTGGCGGATCCGATGACCCGGTTTTCCGCGAGGGCGGCGATCATAGAGACGACCATGGCAGTGTGGCGGGGTAAAGAGGGTTAGGTAACGGACTAAAGAGGGTTTGCCGATGGATCTTGTGAATATCCGCTTGCCGACACGGCGCAAAGTATGCGAATAAACGCTATCATGGAAGAGGTGCCAACGAGTGAAACGATTCAGTCAGCGAATGAAATCATGTCCCGGGCCCGTGCCGAGGTCGCCAAGGTGATCATTGGGCAGAACCGGGTCGTCGATTTTTGTCTGATCGCAATCTTCACCGGAAACCATATTCTCATTGAGGGTGTTCCCGGAGTGGCGAAAACGCTGCTCGTGCGGACTCTGGCGAAGGTGCTCGGGGCTGATTTTTCGCGGATCCAGTTTACGCCCGATTTGATGCCCTCGGACATCACCGGGACCAACGTATTCAGCCTCCAGGAAGGGGCGTTTCACCTTGTGAAGGGACCCGTTTTCACATCCTTCCTTCTCGCTGACGAAATCAACCGGGCCCCCGCCAAAACGCAGTCGGCCCTGCTTCAGGCGATGCAGGAGCGCCTCGTGACGATCGATGGCGTCACTCACAGACTCCCCGACAGTTTCACGGTGTTTGCGACCCAGAACCCGATCGAATACGAGGGCACCTATCCTCTTCCCGAGGCGCAGAAGGACCGTTTCCTCCTGCGGGTCGAAATGGGTTACCCCGAAGCGGAGGAGGAACTGAAGCTCGCGATGCGCTCTCTCGGCAGCGAGACGCCCGAGCATATTCTAGCAGGCGGAGCGGTTGAGAGTGTCCTTACGGAACCGCAGATCCAACAGATGCAGACAGCGCTGCGCTCGATCACCATGAAAGAAGAGTTAGTCTCCTATGTGGTGGAGATCGTGAGGCGGTCGCGGGATCTCGATAGCATTCAGGTCGGAGCGGGGCCCCGGGCGACTCAGGCGCTCCTGCTTTCCAGTCGCGCCCTCGCTGCGATCGAAGGGCGGGACTACGTGACTCCCGACGACATCCGGGCGATGGTCTATCCGGTCCTCTCCCATCGCATTGTGTTGCGGCCCGAATACGAGATCGAGGGGCTCACCGTCCGGGAGGCGGTTAATAAGCTGCTTGAGTCGGTCGCCGTGCCTCGTTAGGCAACTGCGGGATTAAAGAAAACAAGCAATGCGACCGGTGCCGAACATTCCTTTGCTCTGGGGCGCGCTCCTCGTTGTTGTGCCGGCGACGAGCTGGGTGGTATACGCGGAAGGGGCGGCCAAATTTCCCGGGATCGCCCTGCTGATATTGGTTGTTCTGGTGAGTGGCATTGATCTTGTGATCTCGGGCTCGCGTCTGGAGGGGCTGAGCATCGAGGTTCCCGACCTGCTGCGCAGCACGAAGGGGAAGGAACTGATTGTCCCCGTGACTTTTCTGAACCGTGGGGCGGACTTGGACTGGATGCGTTACGGAATTGCCGCTCCCATGGACTTTCGTGTCGAGGGGGAGATCGTGGGTTGTCTCACGGAACTGAAGCAGGGGAAAAAGCGATCCGTCGAATACCCGCTGATCCCTCTGAGGCGGGGTCGATTTTTTCTCGAATCCGCTTATGTCGAGACACGCTCGACCCTCAGTCTGTGGCTTTTGCGAAAACGATTCGACCTCGCTACGGAGGTGCGCGTCTACCCTGACCTGAGAGCCGAGCGAAAACGTCTCGCTAGTCTTTTTTTGATGCGCGGCCATGATGGAAATCATGCGGTCAGACAGGTGGGAAAGGGGCGCGATTTCGAGCAGTTGCGTGATTACCAACCGGGAGACGATTACATCGACATTGACTGGAAAGCGACCGCGAGACGTCAGCGACCAGTCACCCGTACCTATCAGATCGAGCGCACGCAGGAAATCTATGTGATCGTCGATCATTCCCGTCTCAGTGCCCGGGAGATCAGGGTCGGACTGGAAAAGGCAATGGAGGGTGACTGGCTCTATCGCGAAGACTCGGCCGGAGGCGACTGTCTCATCACGACGCAGTTGGAAAAATTTCTACATTGCTCGCTCATTCTCGCCTCGGTCGCGGAACGGCAGGGGGATCTTTTCGGATTTATCAGCTTCGCGGATAAAGAGGATCGATTCATCCGTGCCCGGAACGGCAAGGATCACTACAACATCGTGCGGGACGCGCTTTACACGCTCGAACCGAAGTCCGTCGCTCCGGACTTCGAACAGCTCATGATCGCGCTCCGGCAGCGGCTCACGAGGCGGGCTCTCCTCGTCATGCTCGTGGATCTGAGCGACCCTCTCACGGCGGAGCATTTTTACCAGGCGCTCCCGCTCATCAACCGGCAGCACCTCGTGCTCGTGAACATGGTTCGCCCTGAAAAGGCGCATCCGCTCTTTTCACCGCGAGATGCTCCCGAGTCGGTATCGCAGATTTACGAGAGTCTGGGCGGACACTTTCAATGGCAGGAGCTGCGGGAAACCGCGAATCGCCTCCGTCATCTCGGAGTTGAGTTGGGCATCCCCGAGCACGAGGAACTCTGCACGGAGACGGTGACCCAGTATCTCAATGTGAAAAAGCGACAGCTGATTTGACGTTCATCCGGCCGGAACAGGGAAAGGAGGCGTCAGAATCGGAAGGGGGTTGATTCTCAAGCATTTCTCGGTTAGTTGAGAGGCAGTGAGCCGGTGTGGCGGAATGGTAGACGCTGCGGACTTAAAATCCGCTGGTTATTGCAACCGTACGGGTTCGAGTCCCGTTGCCGGTATTTTAGATTTATAGCGAGCTATGGAGCTGTTGCGAGCCCCTAATTTTCCAGGAGGGCCGCTTGGGATGTTCCATTCATTATCCAGGCATCGCTTGATTCAGGTTCCGCGCCCGACCTGAACCCGCCCGGGGTAAAATTCGCGATGACGAAGGCCGGCCCGGGATTGATGCCTGCGTGCCTCGCGACCCGGGAGAATTTTCGGTTACCCTAATCGATACGTAATCGGGGGCGAAGTGCGCGGCTATATGCAGGTGCTATTGTAAAATTCGTTACGTGGTTGGGTGTTGTGGCTTGCATTGAATTACTTAATTGGAGTAATTACATATTCCATTTGACACAGACAATTGTATTGAATATTGTTTCGGACTAAATTCAGTCATGTCATCGATTCATATAAATACGCCAAGTGCAGCGGCCCTCCAAAAGGTCCGTTTGTCGGGCATGAATCATGCCAGCGAGCCTACCCTCGAGACCGCGATGCCGTGTTCATTCAAGAGACGGAATCTGTTCGGCGGAAAATATCAAGGGAGGGCGCGGTTCACGTAAAAACCAGGACATATTGTTTTACGTGAACCCCGTTCTCCGAAAGGAAGCGGGGTTCTTTGTTTACATAACTTGCTTAAATTCAACCAATATACGACCACGAGAGGTCGCGCGAATCGAAATCCATCATCCATCAACAAAGAGAGACCCGCCACCGGCAGCCACCGATGGCGGGTCCTGACGAGAGACATCACGAACGGTCGGAAGATCGCTGCAATGCCCGATGCCAAAACGAGCATACCCGCGACTTTCCCTCCGGTCAAGCCGGTCGAAACGATCTATAGATTGTTTCGTCCTACGGTTCACTATGCCTAGTGAAATCGGAACTATAGATACCTCTCGTCGTATGAAATACATAATAGAGTTTACTTACTATCACAAATGAGAGGCTTCCCCGGGAGGTGTGCCTGAGAAACACCGAAACGTCCGTTGTAAAAACCTGCGGCTACCTGCGAAAGCATGGCAATGGTGTTCGTTCTTTTTATTTCTGAAGCGAAAGCCAATGCGTCGCGCACCAGCGTGCGGATGGGATTTCAAATTCCATCCCGCCCGGGGCGGCACCGGGGCGGCGTGGCGTCTTCTCTTCTCTTCTCTTGTGGGCCCGGAGTGTCGAAAGTCGCATGGCTGTCTTGCTCACAGCAGGACCGGGAGCGCTACCCGGCGGGTCCATTTCAATTTCCTTTTTTAAACGCGGTGAGGTCGAAGCTGTAAAGACAGGTTCCCCGGGGCCAGCAGCCTGTGGGTCACCCTAAGGCTGGCGCAACTCCCGCCACCGCGAACCATTTTTTTGTAATCATTCGCAAGCCGGGAAGTCTCGACCCGGGGCTCATAACCCTGGTGACCCGGAGCGTTACCGGGGCTTGCCACCATCCTCTTTTCAATAACGCCGGTCCGGACTGCGGGCTGTAAACCCGCCGTCGCAAAATTGTCCGGAAGCCGGCGAGTGGAGCATTACTACCGGTGTCCACCCTTTTTTATTCGCCTGTGGGGTAACAGTAGCCCACCGGATTCTTAATCCGTGAGGTCTTGGTGCGAATCCAAGCGTGCGAGCCATTTTCCCCTGCCGTAGCTCAATCAGGAGAGCACCCGATCGATAATCGGGAGATTGCCGGTGCAGATCCGGCCTTGCAGGACCATTTACCCTGACCGGGTAGCTGAGACAGATCAGCGCGCCGATGAAGTCGGCGAGAGATCGGAGCGTTACCGATACCGGCCGCCATTTTCGAGATTCCCGTGGTGTAATAGAGGCATGCTACTCTGCGAAGGTAGCGGATCGGGTGCGATCCCCGGCGGGGATGCCATTTCCGATTGGGGATCTCAGACTTTAAATTTTGGATCCCGAACTCCCTCGAAGCATTAAAGCGATGCAGCGGTCTTTTAAACCGCAGAGGCAGGAGCGTTACCTGCCGGGGGAATTACTTTTTTTGATGAGATCATGAGACCTTGGCCGTGGTGTATCAGTCAGCATTTCACGTTGTGAACGTGACGGAGCGGGTGCGAATCCCGTCGGCCAGTCCAGTCAACCTTGTCCCTGACGGAGCTAGTGAACCGACTCGTCTGCAAAACGGGGAGAGGTGGGTGCGAAACCCACAGGGACATCCGCTTTTGCCTGCGTAGCCCAATAGCAGAGGCATCGGTCTAAGAAGCCGAAGATTGAGGTGCGAATCCCTTCGCAGGCACTTCTTTGCCATTGTCTAGACCCTTTGCCAAAATTTTCTTCCGTTATTCGCTGTGGGTTCGACAGACCGATTGGACGGTTTCGGGCTGCGAGAGCAGTTGCTTGATCGAAGCCTCGAGCTTGTCAGCCAACTCTTCGGAT
>JAGNMT010000139.1 GCA_017991025.1 Verrucomicrobiales bacterium | reverse complement strand
GCGAGACCATGGTGATCGGGCTGGCGAACGGGCGTCATGGCTATCTTCCGAATCCGAAACAGCACGCCCTGGGGGGCTACGAGACTTGGATGGGCACGAACACGGTCGCGGTGGATTCGTCGGAGATCCTGACCAGACACCTCCTGGAGATGCTGGCGGAACTGAAGGCGGCGACAAAGTAAAGTCAGGCAAAGACCGCGAGCACCGCGTCTCATCCGCCAACATTTACAACGGCGGTGTCCTCCGGTAGGGTCGTTACTGATGAGCCTCTTCCGATCGCTTTCATTACCAGTCGCAGGGTTTATAGCCTGCTGCCTTCTGGCGCCCGGTGCGGTCGCGTCCGCCCCCGCCACCGTTCCGGGTGTCATCAGCGACCGCTTTGAAGTGCGCGCCGGTGAGGTGAACGTGCCGGTGATCGCCTACAAGGACGTGCACTACGCCGCATTTCCCTTCGTCGGCCCGATCGAGATCGAAGTCCGCGCGAAGGACGGCCCGGTGGCCGTGGCCCGGGTGCAACCGGGCGCCTATGGACTGGGGCCCCAGGTCGAGGGTGCGACGGTGCGCTTCAGCATACCGCGCCCCATGGCCCTCGTCGTGCAACTCGATTACCGCGAAAAACTCTTTCTCTTCGCCGATCCGCCACCCGACCCGGTGCCAGCGGATGCAGTGGATGCCGTGTCGCTGGGAGCCGTCGGTGACGGAAAGACGGACAACACCGCCGTGCTCCAGAAGGCAATCGATGGACTGCCGCAGGGAGGGACTCTCCTTCTCACCGCCGGCCACTACCGCAGCGGCAGCCTGAGGCTCAAGTCCCACATGCGCCTTCACCTCGATGCGGGTGCCCTTCTCCAGGCTCCTGACGAACACACCAAAATCCTGCCGATTCCCGGCTGGCCCTCGGCTATCGCCTTTCTGACCGGATCAAACATCGAGAACCTCTCCATCACCGGTGCGGGGACGATCGACGGCAACGGCTACGTCGTCCGCAAAGCCTACGAGTCCGCCCTCGGCCTCAAGAAGCAGCCCGGACGCCTGCTCTATCTGGGGAAATCGAAGAACATTACGATCCGCGGTGTCACCCTTCGCGATTCCTATTCCTGGAACGTGCAGATGACACAGTGTGATCACGTTTCCATCGCCTGGATCAAGGTGCTCAGTGACGTGCGCCTCTCGAACCACGACGGAATTGATCTCGTGGGTTGCTCCGAAGTCGCGGTTAGCGACTCGTTCCTCTTCACCGAGGACGACGGCATCTCTCCCAAGGCCGCAGAGGACCGCGAGATCTCTGAAAACCACGTTTATCGCAATCTCGTCATCTGGGCTCACAAGGCCAATGGCATTCGTGTCGGGAGCGAATCCAGGTGCCGGGTGATGCGGAATTTCTTGTTCGAGGACATTCACCTGCTCAACGGCGCGAACGCGATCCGACTCGACACCTTCGAGGGTGCCACCTATGAGGACTTCACCTTCCGGCGCATCTGGATGGAGGACTTTCTGCAAACCTACGATGAGCGCTATGAGCGCAACCGCGAGCGCCGCATGGTCGAAGATCGTTCGTATGCCATTTCTTTCCTCGTGACACGGCAGAAGGCCACTCCACTAGGGGCGATCCGACGCATCACCTTCGAGGAAGTGCACTGGAATGATCCGCAGATCACGGTTCGTTTTGAAGTTCCCGACTGGATCTTGAAGGGTCGGAAGGAGGCGCAGATGGAATCGCTCATTTCCGACATCGTCTTTCGCAAATGCACCGTGGCGGGAAAGCCGGTGGCCGCAGGCGCGGGCATCGGCCTGCGCCCGAATGACGGCGTCGTGAGCAGTGGAGTGATCTTTGAGCCCTGACTTTTCGTCCTTGCGTTGATGCGAACCCGGAAGGATTGAAAAGGCAAATTTCTCCTATGAAACGATTCGCCTGTTTGTCTCTGATACTCCTCCTGGTCAACGTGGCACCCCTTTCGAGTGTGGCGGAGTCACCGACCATCCCGCGTATCCTCTTCGACACCGACATGGCGACGGACTGTGACGACGCGGGTGCGCTGGGCGTGTTGCATGCCCTGGCGGACAACGGCGAGTGTGAAATTCTCGCGACGGTGGTAAGTTCCCTCAATCCCACGGCGAGTGCTGCCGTTGATGCCATCAACACCTATTACCACCGCCCCGGTTTGCCCGTGGGAGCCGTGAGAGGGTCGGGCGCGAAAGTGACTTCGCGGTTCACGGATCGACTCGCTTCAGCGTTTCCGCATCACTTCCATGAGGGTGTCGAAGTTCCCGATGCTCTTCTGGTTTATCGCGATATCCTCGAGCAACAAGCAGATCACTCCGTGACCATCGTGACCGTGGGTTACCTCACGAATCTGCGAAACCTGATGCAAATGCCAACCTCAGAGGGGCACCTCAGCGGCATCGATCTCATTCAGGCCAAAGTGAAGAAATGGGTCTGTATGGGAGGCAACTTCATCGGTCAGCCTGCCGTGGACGATTTGAAGCTGGATAACGTGAACTTCCGGCGCGATGCCGCATCCGCCTTTGAAGTGATCCGCCATTGGCCCGTAAAAGTGGACTTCGCCGGGAGAGAGGTCTGCTCCATTCCCAGTGGTCTCGAGGCCGGAGCGGTGCTGGTCGGCACGCCCGCCGGGAATCCCGTCCGTATGGCCTATGAATCCTACTTCGGTGTCCCCGGCCGCAGCCGTCACGTCGCTGACCTCGTGACGGTGCTCTACGCGGTGCGCGGCCTGCGCGATTACTGGGACATCTCGGAGGCCGGCTGGATGGACATTGCTCCTGATTGCTCATTCACCTGGAAATCGGATCCTGCGGGGAAGCAAGCCTATCTCCTGAAAAAGCAGATCAATGACCAACCCAACGACGACACTATCGAAAAGACTCTGGACGAACTTTTGATTCGTGAGCCGCGCTCGAAGGGGCGCTGAATTGGAGTGCCTGCTTGCGCCTATTTCGCAAACTCGACCCAGTCCAGATTCATGAGCCCGCCTTTGCCGGGATTGATGAAGACTACATAGATATCCGCCCGGTCTTTCGAAGCCGGGGTCAGGGGGGTTTTGTGTTCTTCAAACTTATCCCAGCCGCCAGTCACGGGCACGTCGATGGAACCCATGAGGGGACCATCCGGGGATCCGGCGTGCAGCTCGATTTTTCCGCCGGAACCACCGGAAGAAACCCGGACCTTCACTGCACCGACTTCGCCGAGGGGAATGGACGCGAATTTGGCATAATGACCGTGGGAGGTGGAGCCGATCACTTTGCCCTGGATCTTTGGTCCCTTGAGTTCTTCAGCGTGTTCCGCTTCGATGCGGCGGGTGCGGAGTTTTACCATCGCTTTACCCGAGAGAGGGCTGGCAGGGGCGCGTCCGAGATCGGTGAAGGTCGCCTCAATGATGCCTGAGGCGAGCTTGCCGTCTTTGGGCGGCACGATCTGTCCTTCGGTGCCCCTCGCCACGGTCGGGGTTGCCTGGCCGTCGGCGAGACTGTAAATCCACTTCACCATCATGTGGACTTCGTCGGCGGTGTGCTGGGAGTGGGGCAGCATCGGGAGCGGGCTCCAGACTCCGGTGGAACCCTTGATAACCCGCTCGACCGAGGCCTCAAGTGCGCCGGGCTGGCCCTTGTATTTTTTCGCGATGTCGAGAAGCGGTGGACCCACGATTTTCAGATCGACGGCGTGACAGTTGAAACAATCCGACTGTTTCATGCGAGATAAGCCCGGGTCCATATCGCTGAGCTTACCGTCTCCAGCCGCCCAGGCGGAACTGACGAGGGTGCGCACGGAAAACTCCGCTTCGCGACCCTTGCCGTCGCCGTCTTCGTTGTCCCTCACTGCGAGACGATAGGGAACGGGCTCGCCGGGTACAAAAAAATCGCCGTCCTGCGGCGAGAGGAATCTGACGACCGGCTCGGAGTTACCGACCGTAATCGGCACGGTGGTGCGTCCGACCGCGCCTTTGGCATCGGTAACGACGAGTTCGAGGCGGTAGTCACCCGGCGTGGTCAGAGTCACTTTTGCTTCGGGTTCTATGGAGAGGATTTTTTCGCCAAGGCGCCATTCGTGAGTGATCGCGTCGCCTTCGTGATCGAGGGACCCCTTTGCGGAGAGCGCGACTTCGAGCGGCTCGCGGCCTGAAAGCGGAGAAACGGTCGCCTTTGTCACCGGGGCGATGTTGCCCCACTGATAACTCATTCGCACCAGTCTCGAATCGGCGTTTGCGCCCCAGGTCTCTCCATAGTCGAGGAAATAGAGACTGCCGTCTTTTCCGAAAAAGAAATCGACGGGACGGCGAATCTGAAATCGTCCGCTCTTGTCATCATCGCCTTGCGCAACCCGTGCCGCCGCCGTGAAAGGCAGGATCTCCTTCAGCTTGCCCGCTTCATCGAGCCGTGCCCAGTGGATGAAGGGTCGCTGCCAGTCATAGAAAAGCACGCAGCCGTCAAAATACTCAGGGAGTCCGCCGGTCTTCTCGTAGGCTTTGTCGAAATGGAAGACCGGGCCTCCGCAGGCGGTGCGGCCGCCCCTGCCGAGGATGGGAAAATCCGGTGAATCGGCTCCCGGATACCAGACGAACGGTGCCTGCACGGGTGGCAGTTCGGTGAGGCCCGAATTGTTGGGACTCTTGTTCACGAGTTTCGTTTTGTCGTAGATCGTTCCCGGTTTTTTCTCGGCAAAATCAAAATCGACATAGACACGATTGCCGCGCGAATAGGGCCAGCCGTAGTTTCCGGCCTGGCGCAACTGGTTCACGGTATCGAAACCGCGGGGGCCGCGCTCCTCCTTGTCACCGCCGGCATCAGGTCCGACGTCGCCCACATACACAAAGCCGGTCTTCTGATCGATGTTAAAACGCCACGGGTTGCGGAAGCCCATCGCGTAAATCTCTGGTCGTGTCTTCGGGGTACCGGGAGGAAAGAGATTGCCCTCGGGGATGGTGTAGCCCCCTTCGGGAGTCGGTTTGATGCGCAGAATTTTGCCCCGAAGATCGTTCGTGTTTGCCGAGGACTTCTGTGCATCCCATGGGCTGCGGTCGGGCCGTTCATCGATGGGGGCGTACCCTTCGGAGTCGTTAAAAGGGTTTGTGTTGTCCCCGGTCGAGGCATAGAGGCAGCCGTCGGGACCGAAGCGCAGGGAACCGGCGTGGTGACAGCACTGCTCACGTTGCTCGGGCCAGCTCAACAGATCTTTGCGGGTGGCCATGTCGACTTTGCCGTCGGTGAGGGTAAAGCGACTGATAAACTGACCGTCGAAATCTGCCGGCGAATGAAAGAAATAGATCCACTGGTTCTTGGCAAAGTCAGGGTCCAGTGCCATGCCGAGGAGGCCGTTTTCCTGAGCCGTCGTCACCGCCAGTTCCCCGATGACATGCACCAGTTTCGTGGTCGGGTCGTAGGCCTTCACCTTGCCGGCGATTTCGATGAAGAAAATGCGGCCGTCCGGCGCTTCCTGCATCGTCATGGGCTGCGGGAGCGCTTCGGCGAGAACTTCAAACTGAAAGCGGTAGTCCGGTGGCGGGGACTGCGCGAGGCCGGTCGAGACAAGACACAGTCCGGCGAAAAGGGAAATCCAGGCAAGAGGGCGGGTTGAAAAAGGATGGCTGGGCATAGTGGGGCGCATTTTACTCCATCTCCGTGCTACGTCCAGTATTGCAGGAATTTCCTTTTCATCCCTTCGGTTTCCCTCCCGCCGAAGGCCCGGGGTCGGAGGGGGTTCGAGAACCAATTTGGCTTGTGCGGGGCGGCCGAATTTGTCGTGGAGCAGAGTGACTGGAAAAGGGCCGCGGTGGCGTGGAGGATTCACCGGGAAACGACCGTCTCCATGGAATAGATGGCGGAGCACTTGAATTTGAACTCGGCCGCGAATGACAATCAATAGATACGGAAATTTGCGCAAGTGACACAGGATATGCTGCCGAGAGAGATGCGGAATTGGGTGAAATTGTTAAATGGTGACTGACCCGGTCGCGGTAGGACCGCCGGTTACCCGGCGGCCCCCGCTCAGATCTCTGCGGGCGGTATTACCGCGGACCAGGACCCCGAAACTTCACTGACCCCGAAACTCCAAAACCAATCGCCCGGGTCATTACCGACACTTTGCCTACGCCCTCGACGGCAAAGGCAAAGTCGGGACGGCGAATCTTCGCTTCCGGGTACGGTAAGACGAGAATGCGTCTGTTGGATCGCGCTCAGAGCGGCTTCACCACCTTCTTGATCGTGGGCTCATCGCTCACCCCGATGCGGAAGCCCAGTTCCGCGACAAGGTCCAGCATGGCACGGTTGTTGGCGAGCACCTCGCCTTCCATCGATTTCATCCCCCTGTCTCGCGCGATGTCCATGAGCACTTCCATGAGCTTGCGACCTATCCCCTTGTGATGCCATTCATCCGCGATGGCGAGAGCGAACTCGCAGGTGGCACCGTCGGGATTGATCGCATAACGCGCCACCCCGACCTCGGTTTCGCTTGTCTCTCCTTCGAGAACCGCGATCAGCGCCATCTCGCGGTCATAGTCGAACTGGGTGAATCGGGCCAGCATGGTGGGGCTCAATTCCTCCATGGCACCGACGAAACGGAAGTGCTTCGACTCCTGAGAAAGTCCGCGCACGAAGGCCTGCTCGATCTCCGCATCCTCAGGCCTCATCGGCCGGATCGTGAGGTCGATTCCCTCCGGCAGTTGCCAGCGGCTCTCGAGGTGCGTTGGGTAGGGGTGGATGGCGAGGTGCGCGTAGCGCTCGAACCCGGACGTGGGATAGGCCACCTCGATGCGAGCATCCACCGCGATGGCACCCCTCTCGTCGACAATGAGCGGATTGATGTCCATCTCGCGGATGTAGGGCAGTTCACACACCATCTCCGAGACGCGCAGCAGTACGCTCTCCAGCGATGCCATGTCCACCGGCGGCATGTGGCGGAACGCATCGAGGAGACGCGCGACACGCGTGCCCCGGATCATATTCTGTACGAGGTAGCTGTTCAGGGGTGGCAGCGCGACCGAGCGGTCGCCCATCACCTCCACCATGATGCCGCCGGCACCGAAGGTGATGACCGGACCGAAGACCGGGTCGCTCGTCACCCCCACCATCAACTCGCGGCCGTTCGGATTCAAGATCATGGGCTCGATCACGACCCCGTCGATGCGCGCCTTCGGTCGGTTCGCCTGGACAGCCTCGATCACCTCGTGATAGGCCGCGCGCACCGCCTGCGCGTTGCCGAGGTTCAGGCGGATGCCACCGGCATCGGTCTTGTGGGTGATGTCCGGCGAATGGATCTTCATCACCACGGGCAACCCGAGTTCCTCGGCCAAAAGGAGCGCCTCGTTGGGAGAACGCGCCACCATCGAGCGCGCGATGGGGATTCGGAACGCCGCCAGAATGGCCTTCGACTCCATCTCGCTCAGCACCGTGCGATGCTCGCTCAGCGCGTTTTCGATGATCATACGCGCGCCTTTCCGATCGGGTTCCTCACGATGCGCGAGCGGCCCCGGCACCTGCATGAGCAGTCTCTGGTTTTGATAGTAAGCCGAGATGTAGGAGAACACCTCCACCGCCGGCTCCGGTGTCCGAAAACACGGAATGCGGGTAACGGCGAAGGCCTCGCGGCTGGAGGCCACATCCGTATCGCCCATCCAGCAGGTCAGGAGCGGTTTGTTGATCTGGCCCGCCACCTCAATCATCGCCTGTGCCACCTCGAGCGGACGGGTCATCGCCTGCGGTGTGAGAATGACAAGCACGCCGTCGACACCCGGGTCCTTCAGGCAAACCGTCACCGCCTCCCGGTAACGCGTCGCGTCGGCATCCCCGAGAATGTCCACCGGATTAGCGTGCGACCAATTTGCGGGCAGCACTTCGTCGAGCCGGGTCCGGGTTTCCTCCCCCAGTTCGGCCAGAGCCAGACCCAGGTCGCCGGCGCGGTCGCTCGCCATCACCGCCGGTCCGCCGCCGTTGGTGACGATGGCGAGACGGTTTCCGGTGGGTTTAAAGTGGGCCGAGAGAGCCTTGGCTGCGGCGAAGAGCTGGACCACGCTGGAGACC
>JAGNMT010000138.1 GCA_017991025.1 Verrucomicrobiales bacterium | reverse complement strand
CTTCTGAATTTCGCCCTTCAGGGCGTAAAATCTGTCTCTGAATCGCTCAAGATCCTGTTCGAGTTCTTTGCTGCTTCTCATAAAAATCGTTCAATCAATCGTCGTTAACCCGCCGAAAGCAACCGTCCTGAAATCCGGCCATGCCTACTCCTTCCCGGCCTTTTCAAACTGCTGCCGGATCGCGGAAAAATAACGCAGGACATGCTGTCTCCGCGACAAGGGAAGTGACTGGTCATCGAGCGCCTGTTCCTCGACGGAGATAAAGTCAGCAATGACCTCCTGCCTCGTGCGCGCCGCCTTTTCTGCGCGAGCCTCTCCCTCAATGCTCCGGACCGTAGAATCTCCATTCTGACCTGACTGCGCGACGACCTTTGCATCGCCGGATGCTTTGAGTGCCTCAGTCGCCTGATCGACCAGTTCGGCAGTTCCCGTCCCCGCCTGATCGCCCCCCTGACCTGACTGGGAGGATGCCCCGGCGCTCAAACTCGCTCCAGCCCCGGGAGCCGACTTCCCGGATTCCATTCCCGGGACCGGAGCGCTCAGCATGCCGCCCTTGCCTTCGCCGTCACGAGCTTTGTCGGTCATCCCCATTCCAGAGCCGGACTTTCCTTCCGGGGATTTTTCACCGGGAACCGGAGCGGAAAAAGTTTGCTCTCCTTTCTTTGCTCCTTCGCTCTTTTCACCTTTGCCGGCGGCAGCTCCGGGCACTGGTGCTTTTTGCTCGCCCCCCGGTTTTCCCGTTTCGGCCGTAGCCATCGGAATTGCCTCAGCTCCCTTCTGCCCGTTCGGCGCTGTCCCTGTCCCGGGCATTCCTACCGGGCTTCCGCCCGGGGGCTCACTCTCCAGCGCCTGCAATCCCTCAGGAAGCGCTGACTGGCCGGTATCTGCGGCATCGGCGATGCGCTCCATCTTCTCCAATTCACTGCCACTGATCTCCCCGCCAGCCTCTCTTAACGTTTGGGCCAGATCATCCAGCTTCTTTGCCACCTCTTCCCGACCGGCAATTTCACGAAAATGCTTCGCCAGTTCCTCGAATTCCCGGGCGGCCGGCTTTGGTTGGGAACTTAACATTTTAAGTGAGGCGTTGCCAAATCGTTCCCCGACCGGTTTCGTTCGGTCATCCTCGGTGGCGGCCTGCATAATACGTTCAAGCGAATGGGTAACCCTTTCCCCGGTTTCGATTTTGATCGCTTCGTCATTCAGGACATCTCGCAAACGCATCGCTTCAACGGCCGCCGCTGCGGCCGCTTTATCTTTAATAAGCAGGCTGAGATCAGCGGTATCTGGATGTTGACTCATTTCCTCCAACATCGCAGCAGAAGCCCATGCGTCGGAAAATAGACCTAGTTTGTCGGCGAGGCGTTCCGCCGCATGAGCCCGCCCTTCCAACGATTCCAGCATTTCGCCTGCAGTGAGACCATCGGGATTCGCTAGCGCTTCCGCCATCGACGCAACCTCAACCCCGAGCGCTTCGAGCTCCTTTTTCTCATCCTCCGTCAACGATCCGGGATCCTTGACGCGACCGGCTTCCCGGCGAAGTTCTTCCGCCTGCAGGGCAGCGGCATCTTTCATTCCGTCGGTTAACTCGAGATCCCGCGAGTCAGGCGGCACTCGCAGCCAGGGAGTAAAGGCAAAAAGAATCGCTGCGAGCGGAGCCACCCATGCCCACTTTAACGAAGGCAGAGGAAGAACTGAAGGAAAGGCTCTCACCGCATCAGGGAGAGAGTTCTGCGCGCGTTCCAGATGGAGTTTCTGCGCCTCAGTAGGAGCCCGCAACTGGAGGAATTCCCAGGCCGACGAATAGCAATCTTTCCACCCCCCCTTGCGATCCAACAGAAGGAGCGCTTCTCTCACGCCGGGCAGCCCGAAAAGAGCGGAGACGACAACACCCAGAATCCAGAGAATGACCATTCCGCCTGCAACGAATGATTCACCATCACGCCACTCGGCAAAGAAGCGAAGGTAGAATGTCGTTGCGAGCACCAGGATCGCCACCAGTAGATGACTACGTGCGATCCGGGAGGCTAAGTGAAGCCGGGCAAGCCGACTTTTCACCTGCCCGGCAGCACGGAGGTAATCAGAAGATGAAAAGTTAGTTTCCAAGAGTTCGTCAGTCGATAAGAATGCAAGGTTCAGGTCAATGCAGATCGGCGAGCAACCTTTCGATGCGGCGGCCGATCTCGGCGTCCTTAACGCTCCCAAGCTCGCGTTGAAGGACCGGCCTAGCAAGGTAACCGAATGCGCCGAGATCGCGGGTTGCCTCCTCCCTCGTTACCCAGTTATCCGCCCCGAGATTGTTTATTAAAGCTTGGATCTGGCGGAGGATTTCGGGAGTGAGCAGAGGCGATGCCGTCTCGATTTCCTGAATATCACGGATAGGAACCTGCCAGGTTCTTCCCTCCACCTCCACGGATACAAAATCAAGATTGAGGTAACCACTGATCACTCCGCCATCCCAACGCTCGATCTCGAAAATCGTTGTCTCAATGGCGGATCCGGATGAAGTGCTACCGGCCTCGCCAACCCTGCGGATTCGCCGGATCTCTGACATCGCCGCCTCAAGCCGGCTCCCGCTGCTCATAATGGGAATTGTCGTATTGGTAATCGGCCCGACCAGCGCCTGATTGCCAAACACACGCGTCACCGTCTCCACCTGCGCCTCCTTCGACCCCGTTTTTGCAGTCGATCCTTCCGGTGTAAAAATGCTCTTTAATTCAGCCGCCTTAAGGGTCAATCCGCCGACATCCGTGATGCCGAGCGAGACGGTTTTATCAGCGAGGAACCCGTAAATGGCGGTACCGTCCTTTAATTCCACCCAATAACCGGGCGCCCCCTCATCAGCGGGTCTTAAGCCGGCAAGACTGTCGAGCGAGATGGGGAGGACGCCCCACGGTGTCGCCAGGTTCAGTGCAAACGCGGCAAGATCGCGAACCTTGATGCGGTCCCCGCGATGAGTCTCAATCAAGGCGAGAGAATCGGCCGTCCAGTCTTTTACCTCATCGTTTTTTGCCATCACGAGCCGATCGATCGACTCGGGAGCAAGATTAATTCTCACCCCTCCCGATGGCACGAAAGCCAGTCCCGGAGCCTCGATCACTGCGGTGAAGATCTGCCCGTCTTTAAGAAACAGCCGGGAGTGCCTCTCCGGTGTAGTTCCATGACCAACTATTGCGCCTACAAGATCAAGGCCCATCTCAGCTTCCCCGTAGTCGCATTTCAAATGAATTGGCCCTCCCTCAGCCTTTCCAAAAAGTCGCGTCTTCTCCCCGATCGCCAGGATGTCCGTCGCTCCGCCTTGAACCCCGAGAGAGTTGATTCCGCCCCTGAGAAGGGCATCGGTCCTTGATTCCCCCGAGCCCGAGCGATAGTTCACGATATAATCACTCCAATCGGAGGAAAAACTGTCACGGATCGTCTTCAATCCATGAGGGCGCGATAGGTTCCCCAGTGTCACTCTGTCAAAATTCTGGGGAATCACCACCTGGGTGACGTGATGTACGACGACTCCGGTCTCTCCGGGTTTAAGATTGATCTGATAGCGAAACGTCAATCCGTAGCGATTCTGCGCGGAGATCGTCGGTTTTACGGCAGCCGAATCGTCCGCAAGAGTGAAGAGAAAAGCCCTCGTTGACGGCGAAGAGCCGGGAAGGACGAAAATGCCGGTCTCCGGCTTGCTCAGGATGACAGGCTCTGTCCGTCCCCGGTTACTTACAAAGGTCTTGTAATTCCCTGAAAAATTAGTAACCAGACCAACCGTGACGCTCATGGCATCGGTCGAGCCATTATAAAAGAGCTCGGCGTAACGAAGCCCCCCCGACCGTTCCACCAGCAGGACTCGACGTTGGACTTGTAGACCCGGCGATGATGCCAGAGGCAAGCCCTGAAAGATGAGTTCATTCCCGTCTCCGGACATCATGGGCTGATACCCGGCAAATTTCTCCTCATTGACGAGCAGGGCGAGACCGCTATTTACCATCGTGCTTCCGATTCTACCCAGGTTGCCGTCGGGTTCGACGCTCCATGAATTCCCTTCGCGATCCGTCCGAATTCCGAACGCGGCAGGAATAAGCTGATCAGTGCGCAGCCCTCCCCCTTTCGCTGCCATCGCCGGCGGCGGTGAGCCCGCGTTAATCTCCTGCCCATGCCCCCTCCAAACCGGGCAAAGAAGGAGCCCCCACGCCATCAGGGTCGCAAAACGGGTTCCCGCGGCAAGGGGGGGCAAAAGGAGAAACGTCATGGAATCAACGCGCGGCATTTCGATAGGCTAGCAGTCGTGAGGACGGGATTTGTATTTCGCCACCGGTTCCTGTTATTTTCATATAAGGGGAGGCAAATTGTCCCGTCAATTTTTCGCCATTGGCAAGCTCCACCTCGATGAGATCTTCTGACTCGGGATCAACTGATCGGCGGATCGCCGCGATCTGAGCCGTTTCCAGGCGCAAGAGATTCCCTCCGGCCAAAAGCTCGAAATGAGCATCGGAAAATGACCCTTCCAAGAGCTGACTACCCAACAAGAGGAAGCCTTTCACCGGCCCCTGACCGAACGGAACCTCGGCAAAGTCCCGCCAGTCCACTGTCTCCGTGGCACGGTCCGGCCGCGCTCCGCCGACAACCCAGATGCGATCTATCGCCGACGTCGGAATTTCGATTCCCTGAGCATACGGGGTATTGACGACCCAGTTTCCTACCGGCAGGAAAGCAGACACCTCCGAGCCGTTCTTGTGTATCACCCTGAAACGCGGCGAAGGCACTGAAACAACAAGCGCCTCGATCAGATCACTCCATCGCCATTTCTCGCGCCCCCAGGATGCTATCCATTCCAGCTCCGCAGCGGGTCCATTGACAAGCGCCAGCACAGTCCCGTCGATCAGTCGAAGAAAGTGCGTGGTTTTTGCCGGAGCAACTCCGTCCGCAGGACCGGTCGCAAAGAGCAGCAGATTCAGATCAAGCGCATTGATTATTTCGGGACTGGCAGCTGCCATCTGCCCGCCACCGGCACTCCACTTGATCTCCCCCTTCCGGATTGGCCCGGCGAGAACCCTTCCGTCTCGCAGAAAAACGAGGGGATTGCGTCCAGACCCGGAGCCGCCGCTTATCGCCGCGATCTCGGAAATCTTGACGTCCTGATCCCCTGTGAAAATCGTGCTGATGGTGATGATGCCCTCTCGATCTACGATACCGGAAATCTGGTTGTTCGGACTGATCCACAACATATCCTCGGATCGCCGATGGAAGCCGATACGATCAGTAAGATCATTAAGCGAGACGAGAGATTTGATCTGCGCCGGAGCGGTCGACTCCACCTGAAATGCCGACGGCGCAAAATTCACCACCGAAGCAAACCACTTCGCCTCTACCTCCGGAACGATCAGCTTGTCACCTTGCAGAAAAGGTGAAGTGGCGGTCTGGTCATCCGAGACTCCGGAAAGATTTCGTTGCATGATCCAGTGCAGAAGACTCCGTGACTCACCGGGCGGGATCACCAGCGTGTAAAGAAACGTCAACTCCCGGGAATTGGCCGAGGCTTTCAATTCCGGCTTTTGACCACCCTTTTCACTTCCAACCACCAGTAGGGTGTCGTGTCGCCCTTCGGTCGGACTGAAGTGGATCCCGATGCTATAGTCTCTCGCCCCCAGCCGGAGCGTCGGATCATTTGAGAGGAGCCCCCCCCCGCTCCCGTGCAGACTCTGCCAGGCAAACGGGTAAGTTGTCCGAAGCGCCAAAGGGACTGTCAAAGGGGTCGTTGAAATATTGCTCAGAGAATCAAAAACCCTCACCGCCGAGCGCCGCGTATCGAACCAGAGGTCTCTGGTAATCACAATGGTGCTCCGGTTCTCAATCAGTCGGACATCCACTTTTTCACCCCCGTTTCCGGGTTCGCGGACGAACGCTTCGATAGGCGCAAATGCTGATTCGCCCACAATGAGATTGAGTCCGGATTGGAGGTATTGGACATCCCCGGAAACAAGTGCGCCATTGCCGTGGGCCTGCCAGAAAAATCCCGAACTGTCCTGAATTTGAAAAAATCGTTCAGGCATTTCGGTCAGCTTCACCGGCTTAGCGGCAGCGGACGAAGCGGCAGGTGTCTGTCCCAGAACCTCGGGCACCTTTAGAAAGGCCATAGAAAAGGCCACAAAAGCGCAGAAAATCCGAGGATCTGTAATCGAGTTAGGCACGTGACTGTAATTGTAACGAATATGGAGCGCTTGGAAACCCAAATTTCCCCGTTTGTCCTGAAGTGACGTCTTCGAACCCGATAACGAGCACTTACTCAATGCTATCCCGCCGCCGCACGAGCTTGTCCGATCTTCTCCTTAACGTAAGCGGAAACCCCCTCGTAGAGCCATTTCCCAAGTCGCTCCCTGTCCGCAATGGAGAATCGCACATACCCCCACTCACCTTCGAGTAATTCGATGCTTTTTTCCGGTTCCAGAAGGCTCGCTCTCCCGGCAAATCGAGCCCGGGCTAATTCCTGATTCTGCTGCCGGTTATCCAATCCGGCGAAGTAGTCGAGGTCGGAATCGTGCCGGGAGCCGCCTCCCGCGATCTCCTGCTCCCGTTCGGAGAGAGGATCAATCGCCGCCCGCAGGGCGAGCGGTCCACCGCTCGGGGCAGCCATGACTTCGTGCGGAACCGCCCTCGTCGCCCTGCTTTCGATCCGTTCGAGCACCCCTTTGATTTCGCCGGAACGCCCTCTTAACCGCACGGTGATCTCGGGATCCTTCTGCCCGGTCACCGCCTTGATGTCCTCCTGCCGGAAAGAAACGAGCAATTCCTTCTCTTCGTTTTCAACCACGGAAAGAATCTCGTCACCAATGTTGACCCACCGGCCCGGCAGAGAATCCAGCCCTCTCCCGATAATACGCCCGCTAACTGGGGCTGTGACTCTCGTCGCCGCAAGGTAGCGATTACTTTCCATGAGCTTCTGCTCCAGCCCCCGAATCGCTTCGAGCTCGGCCTGATAGGCCGGAAGTTCCTCGTTCTGATAGAAACTCCGTGCCCTGATTCGAGCCGTGGCCAACTCAATAACGAGCTGGTCCCGCTCTGCGGTCTCATCAGGATTCGACAATTCGGCGAGGAGAGCCCCCTTTTCGACGAGGTCCCCTTCCTTAACATAAACCCCGGTGACAATACCCCGCACCCCGGCACGAATTGACTCCCGTTTAGCGTACTCCACGACGGCAAGCGCTTTCCCGGTCGGATTGATGCGGATGAAAAACAGGGCCGAAGTTAACAAAATGATAACGATCCCGAGACGTGTCATTGCGTTCGACAGCCTCGACCTGGAACCGGTCTGGAATAAGAAACGGAAAAACTTTACGCACGACGTGACCACGGCGAACAGGAACGAGGCGATGGCGATGGCAAGTCCGGCCCCTTTGAAGAGCAGGCTGATCAGGATCGTAATACCGATCCAGATCAGTACCTTCCATATCGCGGCAAGCACCCCGTAAACTGGCACTGCGACCGGATGCTGCCTGGTGGCCGGGGGCATCGGCAGATCCGACATCCCGAGGAAAACCCTTTTCCCTGCCCATTTCAGATACTGCTGGCCCTTGGTTCCCAGATTCGGAATCCCGATGAGGTCATTCAAAATGTAGTAGCCGTCGAAGCGCATGAGCGGGTTCGCATTAAACAGCACCGTGACCAGCGTCGCCGCAATTACGGCGCTATGAAGGGAGGTGTTGAGTGGACCCGGATCGGTGTTGAGCCAGCCAAGAATACAAAAACAGGCAATCCCGACCTCGACATACATCCCCGCAGCGGCGACGACGATCCGCTTCCATTTTGAAGAAAATTTCCAACTCGATGAAGCGTCGACATAGGCCAGCGGGGTGATGAATGCGAGCATTTGCACGCCACATTCCGGGACCGAACCGCCGAATCGTTTTGTTGCCAATCCGTGCCCGAACTCATGCAGGACCTTGAGCAGCGCATACACAAAAACCACCCGTATCCAGCTTCCCGGTGCAACAACCTGCCCGGCGGCTGAAACAAACCGATCCCACTGAGGCATCAGTTGAATCCCCGTGTAAAGGAGCATGCCCAGCC
>JAGNMT010000137.1 GCA_017991025.1 Verrucomicrobiales bacterium | reverse complement strand
TTCTCGAATCCGCTGAAAACAGCGAACAGATCGGTCGATTCTCGTTTCTCGGCACCAATCCGCGCCTTGAGCTGCGGGCCCATGGCCGGACGATATCGATTCGCGAACAGGGCAGTGGAGACTTCACCTTGAAGGAGCTTGGCGAATCGGACGGCGACCCGCTGCACGAAGTGGAACGACTAATGTCCCGTTTTAAACCAGTCCCGGTGGAGGGCCTCCCCGTCTTCGCCGGAGGAGCCGTCGGGTTCATCGGCTACGACATGGTCCGGTTTTTCGAACCCAGTGTTCCCGGTCCAGTCGATGACGGGCTGGGGCTGCCCGACTTGGCTTTTGTCATCACGGACACCCTTCTCATCTTTGATCATCGCTTTCGTAAGCTTCAGGTCGTCGCGAACATCTGCACCGATGACTTTCCCGACGCGGAAAGCGGATACGCCGCCGCGAGAACGCGCATCGACGCTATCATCGAGGCACTGCGCACCCCTCGCACGGTCGCTCCGTTTTCACTGATGGTCGATCCCCCCGAGGTGGAGATCCGCAGCAACACGACGCGGGCGGAATACGAGGCGATGGTCCTCCGAGCCAAGGAATACATCCTCGCCGGGGACATTTTTCAGGTGGTGCCCTCGCAACGTTTTGAAAACGACTACACCGGGCGCCCCATTGATCTCTATCGGGCGCTGCGGCATGTGAATCCCTCGCCCTACATGTTCTGCCTCCAGTTCGGGGATGAGTTCGCCCTCGTTGGCAGCTCCCCCGAAGTTCATGTCCAGGCAATCGACCGGCATATCAAAATCCGCCCCATCGCAGGAACCCGCTGGCGCGGAAAAACGCAGGAGGAGGATGATGCTCTCGCGGCCGAACTGCTTGCCGATCCGAAGGAACGGGCCGAGCACGTCATGCTCATCGATCTCGCCCGCAATGACGTCGGCCGGGTCGCCGAATATGCCTCAGTCCATGTCACCGAGTTCATGCTCGTGGAGCGCTACAGCCACGTCATGCACATCGTTTCCAACGTCGTCGGATTACTGCGTCGGGGACTGAGCGCCTATGATGTGATGAGAGCCACCTTTCCCGCTGGAACCGTCAGCGGCAGCCCCAAGGTCCGCGCCATGCAGATCATCAACGAGCTGGAGAAATCGAAACGCGGTGCCTATGCCGGTGCGGTGGGTTACTTCGGCTTCGACGGCAATCACGACAGTTGTATCGCGTTACGGACGGTCGTTCTCAAAGATGGCAAGGCCTACGTCCAGGCCGGAGCCGGAGTGGTCGCGGATTCCATCCCGGCAAATGAATACGTGGAGACCGTGAACAAAGCCAAAGGCATGATGCGGGCCATCGAGCGGGCGAAGTTGCTCGAATAGAGCGGCAACGGTTCGGGAAAGCTATTGAGAGAGGCCTCCGGAGGAAACAGAATCAGCCATATTGGTCCTGCATTTCCTTGAGTTGCCGGCGAATCGCGAGTTTGCGCGCGCTGCTCATGCGATCAATGAAAAGTTTCCCGAAAAGATGATCGACTTCGTGCTGGATCGCTCTGGCGAAAAGACCATCGGTTTCGATCACGAGGGTTTTCCCGTCAAGCGTCATAACGCTCGCCCTGACCTCAAACGAACGGGTGATTTCCCCGCGAAGATCCGGAAAGGAGAGGCAACCCTCTGTATCCGTATCCTTCTCCCCGAGCAGCTCGACAACGGGATTAAGAAAGACCATGGGACATATCTCGCCGGGAGACTTGTCCTCGCCGTTTACCCGCAGGTAGCTCACGCATTCCTCATCGTGCGAAACATCGATGACTGCCAGTTGAACTGAAACACCGACCTGATGGGCCGCAAGGCCAACGCCATGAGCATCATACATAGTCTCGATCATGTCCGCGGCGAGCTGCCGTATCTCGGGAGTAACGTCTTCGACGCGGGAACCGACTTTTCTCAGGACGGGGTCGGGATAGAAAACAATATCACGTATCATGGCGGGTGGGCATTACAGCGGGCGACTACTAGTGCATTCTTTTTGCAGATTATCAAAAGGAGGCGTGCAAAACTTATTCAGCCAGCAAGATCCGTAAAGGCAGGTCGCCGATTTCGAGACCGGCCTTTGCTGCCGCGTCCCACACCTTTACCATTAGCCCCAGAGGCGCGCCTTCGTCGGCCGTAAGCTCGAGTCGGGCCTCCGGTTGCGTCGTCTTGAACTCCCGCAGCACTACGGCAAGAGCCTCAATCGAAATCTCACGAGCCCCTAGGGATATCCGTCCATCTTTACCGAGAGCGAGGGGAACTCGCTTTTGCCCTTCCTCACCGGCCGCCATCTCGGAGGACCTCGGAAGGTTCACTTTGACGAGTGACGCCCTCGTTTTGAAGGTTGTCGTTACGATGAAAAAGATCAATAGAATCGCAAGGATATCGATCATACTGACAATCGATACGGCAGGGCTTTGACGGCGTTTTCGGTAAATATTCACGGGAAAAAATCGCTTTTACCAAGTTCACGGCCACTCTTTTCAATCGCTCTTGCCAACTCAGTGTCAACCAATTGCATACCGGCAGGATCCTTACCCTCCTCCGCGTAGAGGGATGCTCCTCCATTTTTATAAAACTCGTGCAGAAGATGTGCGGCGATGACTTCTATCCTCGCAGCGATACGTTCGAGCCGACGGGTAAAATAGGAGTGAAAAATCACCATAATAACCGCGACGATGAGGCCGGCAACCGTCGTATTCAGGGCGACTGCAATACCCGCAGCGATGAGAGTCGGATCAGCACTGTCACCGGCGTCGCCGAGAGTCGCGAAGACACTGACAAGACCGCTCACCGTACCTAACAAACCCAGAAGTGGCGAGATAGTGATGACCACTTCGAGAACCCCCATCCCGTTCTCGAGTTTCACCATCTGCTCCCGGGCAGTAGCTTCAACCGCACTGTATGCCTCTTCGCGAGTATCGAACTCGGAAGAAAGAGCGACACGGCCCACCCGGCCGACAAGACTGTCACTGAGATTGAGTTTTTGAAAAAGCTTCGAAGCCCTTCCCTCACGGAAGGCCGTGCCGCAACGGGCGAGATCACTTCTCAAACCAACGGGAATAATCGATTTCCAACGCAGAGAGAGGGCCCGGTGGATACACACGGCAATACCGACAAAAGAACACGCGGCGATGAAGGCCATGAAGACTCCCCCGGAAATCAGAAAGTCCCAAACCCTGGCATTGATCGTTGAATCGAGCATAACTAGCAGTCGCATTGATCAGTAAATGATGATGTCGTATTGGATAATCATCCCCCTCGGACCGACCGATTTCGCGACATCCTCCGGCATGGGGGGCAGGTCGGCCTCTCGAATCGCTTTAAGGGTGAACTCGACAAGAACGGCATTGGACTCGTTCTTGGTGATTTGCAAGTCTTTCACCTTGCCTTCCGTGTCAACGCAGAACTGGAGCTTCAGGATTCCCCAACTCACAAAGTCCGCTTTGTCCTGGCGGTAGCGATTCCATTTGACCGCTATCAGATCTTTTACTGTTTTCTTGTACCGCCCCATCGCGGTCCCCTCGGCATCGACGGCGTTCATGCCGGCTTTGGCGAGACTTCCGTTAATCGCGTTCTTCCGCTCCTCGGGACTGAAAGATTTGTCAAAAAGCCCCTCATCAGCAGGATTCAGCGATCCCGCTTCGGACGGTTCCGCAGGAGCAGCGGGCGGGCTGCCGGGCGAACTCACTTCACCGGCTTTCATCGAAGGTGCCGGAGCCTTCTCCGCCACAGACTCAGTCATCTCCTTTTCTCCGTTGATTTTCCCATCCTTCGCAGCAAAACGCTCTTCTTCCGCTGCGATCTTTCCTAAAGTCGGTATCAGTGGATCAATTGATGGCACGACAAAGCTTCGTTGAAAGGTAGTCTCGGGAGAATCGCCCTCGGCCTCACTTGCTCCGTCGGCAAGTTTCACTCCTTTCACCTCTCCCTTTTCCCGATCGCTTGTCGCTCCATCGGTCTGCTCCTCCACCACCTTCCCGGGCGGCGCGTCGGCATTGGCTGCCGGTAGTGAGTTCTGATCGGCGGGCAATGCCGATGCGGCCGCAGCTCCTGAAGTAGCCGGGCCGACACCCGGGAGGGCTGGTGCCGACTGAGCCTTATTGAGCTGTCCTTCGACAAATTGGCGGTTCTGAAGGGTGAGGTGAGGCAATGGACTGTCTCCATCGAGAGTCGGAACCGATTGTTTCGGTAGATTCTCGTCGGGCTTCGTCTCCGCGGCGGCGGAAGTATTACGATCTGATTCAAAACGGGCATTCTTCGGCACCACGGCCTCCGCCTGATTGAGGTCGGTGGAAATGAAAGGCCGTTGCGCCGGAACAGGTGGCTCTGCCTTAATCCTCTCAACCTCGATCTGTTCCATGAGTTCGCTCATCAGAACCGTGACTTCTTTCGGCCCCTTATTCTCCGCAGCCTGCGCTCCTTTCAGCGAAGAACCAATGCTCTTCGTGCTGAGAAGGAGAAAGATCACAAGC
Source organism: Verrucomicrobiales bacterium (assembly GCA_017991025.1). GTDB lineage: Bacteria > Verrucomicrobiota > Verrucomicrobiia > Verrucomicrobiales > DEV007 > Arctic95D-9. Next base: position 3,568 of record JAGNMT010000137.1, on the reverse strand, counting down.
AGAAGAATCAGGTGGACGACAACGGCCCCTGAAAGACTGGCAAAGATCTTTTGCTGCTCCGACATGAAAGGTGTCGCCAAATTAAAGCGTTTTACGGGCGAAATGAAAGAGGTATTGCTGAGCGTAGCCGGCGTTCGCCCCGAAGTATTTCAACGCCCATGCCTGAAGTTTCGCGCCCTTAAGGCGTTTGCGATAGAGCTCGCGGAGGATCCGTTCAATCCACACATCAATGGGGAAGGCCTCCCAACGTCCCGCGCCGAAGAGCAGTGCGCAATTCGCGATTTTCTCCCCCACCCCGTGGAGTTGCATGAGGGTGTTCCGGGCGACTTCGATTGAGGTTTCCCTCTCGATGGCGGACAAATCGATCCCTCCTCCGGCAATGGTCTCAGCGGCGCGGTGGAGGGACTTGGCCCGATACCCGAGCGAGCACTCCCGCAGGGCCGTTTCCCCGACGGCGGCGAGAACCGAAGGCTTCGGATAAGCGTAAAAAAAGCGCTCCCCCATAGCATGCCGCTCCCCGTAACGCTCCCTCAAGGTCATCGACATCGCTCGTATGTGGGTAACCTGCTTGAGAGAGGAAGTGATAAACGTGGCGAGACATTCCCACATCGGTTGGCGAACGATTCTTATCCCGGGGCAATAGGCCATCGCCGCCGCCAGCACTGGATCGTTGGAGGGGAAAGTGGCTTGAATTTTATCAAGGGAGTGATCAAGCCCAAAATAACGGATAACCCGTTCCCGATCCCCCGGTAAAGTGACGAGAACCCCGCTTTCCAACTGCGCGACAAATGAGGGAGGATGATCACCGATACAGCCGGCAAAGCCCGCAACCTCGCCGAGTGAATAAGCCTCCCAGTGAAAGAGCTGCCCGGACTTCAAGGTGTCGACCAACGAAAAAGCCCCTTCAAAAGGCACTGTTACCAGGTCGTCCATCGACATCAGAAAAGAGGCGATTCAGCTCACGAAAAAGCTGAGGCTTCCGAGTTCCGCCGCAAGATCAACATGATTCACTACCACTTCATCCGGGAGACTTAAGACGGCAGGTGAAAAATTGAGGATCGCCTGCACCCCGGATGCCACAAGGGTATCCGCCACACTTTGACCGGCAGACTCCGGCACAGCAATAATCGCCATACGAACTCCGTGCTCTTTCACATAACGGCCCATATCCAGCACATCGTAGACAGGAACCCCCATCTGCTCCGTGGTTGCCTTGACATTGGCTGGCTCAGCGTCAAATGCCGCAATAATCTCGAATCCCTCTTTACGAAACCCGCTGTAACGCAACAGAGCGGACCCGAGGTTTCCCACCCCGACAATCACCACCGGCTGCAACATCGTCAGCCCCATGACACCCGAAATAGCCCCCGAAAGCGTGGTAACGCTATACCCGAGCCCCCGTGTCCCGAACTGGCCAACGTGCCCTAGATCCTTCCGCAACTGAGTCGGCTTTACTCCGGCAAAGCGAGCGAGATCTTCGGAAGATACCGTTTCAACCTTTTGTTCACGCAACTTCTGAAGGCTCCGCTGATAAAGCGAAAGCCGATAGACGGTTTTTCGGGGAATGTCGATCTTTTCCAAAATAGCGGGATGTTCGAGACCATACGCGAAACTCGGCATTTCGTCATCATTTAGACTCCCGTGGATGCGGATTGTTGTCTCTTTTCATGAGAAATATCCGATTTTTTGGAAATCACCGGAATTCAGGCCTCAAACATCGACTCCGGAAAGGGTCCCTGACGCCGTTTCCCCGGTTCGAACGACAACCCGGTGAAGGACCGATGCAGGCTCTACGGTAGCATTGGCCCAGATGATAGACTCCCGAATCACCGCACCCTGACCGATATGAGCTCCCGCCCCTACGGCGGAAATGGAATCGATGATGACATCGGGATCGATCACTGCCTCGGCTGAAATACGCTCGCCCGGAATGCCCCCGTAACGCGGAAATCTTTCCTCAGTCAGCGTCAATGAGTCGAGATAGGCTCCTCTCTCTCCGAGATCGCCCCAATGCCCTTCGTCGATCACAATGCCCCCGAGTTCCCTGCCGTCTTTTATGGCTTCCAGAAAAGGCAGGACTACCGATTCTATCTTACCAGGGTTTAAATACCGCAGAAATCGGGGTGAAACCAGATAGATACCCGTGAACTGGTAGCGATGGGGCCAGTCCGGAGCCAGCACTCCACGGAGATCGATAACCTTTCCGGTCGCGGGATCGAACCCGACTCTCAATTCTTCACCTGCACTTCGCAGGATGAGCGTGGCGGCATCACCGGTGCGGAAGTGTTGTTCCAGCGCCGCACGGATAGGCAGATCGGTTAACAGGTCGCCATTGTAGACGATAAACGATTCTTCAGTCGGCAGCCAGTCACGGAGATTATCAATACCGCCGGCGGTGTCAAGGAGAACAGGCTCGTGCCGAAAGTAAACAGGGCGGTCGCGATACTTGTGATCAGGAAATGCGTCACGATAGGCGTCAGGGCAATGATGGGTATTAATCGCAAACTCTTCGACTCCGAGATCCGCGATGAGATGATCAAAGGCATAAGTGATAAGAGGACGGTTCCTGACAGGAATAAGCGGTTTCGGCACATGATCCGTGATCGGCCGCAACCGCGTGCCGAGCCCCGCTCCAAGAATAAATGCCTTGCTGATTGCCCCCATGACCGGCCAAACGTTCCCGCATTCGGATAGGATTCAAGCGAGTTCCTCCACGGTGGAGTTTTTCGGGAACACAGTTCATTATCATTGAACATCCGTTACGGATTCGACAGTGTTCCGGACAAATGAAAAAGAACCAATCACTGTCGCCTCCACCCGATCTGTTCGAGGAATCGCTCGTGCAAGCGAGGAAAGAGAGCGCCATTTACATGAATCAGATCCGCTTCGGAGTCGCCTCAGCCTTCGGCGCTCTGTTTCTTTACGGTGCTTTGCGTTTGCACCTTCAGAGTTACCGGGAGACAGGGTGGCTCGTGATTCTCTATTGGATCGGCGCGGGATTACTCTGGGCGGGCTCCCGCCGCTCAGGCAGGATCCTGACCGCAAGCCGCTTTGCAGTGCCGCTCCTGGACATGCCCTTTGCGACACTAATCCAGTGGTTGCGGCTCGGATATGAAGACGCCGACAGCAACACGGCAGTCTTTTCTCTGTCGGTCTATCTTTTCCTGGTCCTGCTATCCACCTTCAGTATGCGGGTCCGTCAGACCGTAGTGTGCGCCGTCATAGGAACCGTCCTCTTCTGGATTCTCGCCCTCGCCTCCGGTTTATCAGCCATATCATTCATCTCGGCACCCGTCATGCTCATGATGACCGCCTGGATGGCCAGTGCCCTGCCGCTCCGTCAGACCCGCCTGATCCGGGAGGCGGCGGAAAAGCAATCCCGGCGCGATCGATTGGCACTCTATTTTTCTCCCGGCGTGGCGGAGATGATCGAAGCTCGCGACGAACTCGGCGAGGGAGAATCCTGCGAGATCTCTGTCCTCTTCTGTGACATTCGCGGTTTTACCCGCATGAGTGAAACCATGGAGGCTCGCGATGTCGTGAAACTGCTCAATGAATTTCACGGTCG
>JAGNMT010000136.1 GCA_017991025.1 Verrucomicrobiales bacterium | reverse complement strand
CATCGCCGCGTCCCACTTTGCAAACTCTCGAATGGAGGTGTAAATGTTGCCATCGCCGGTGATGATGGTGGGACTGGAGGACGGCCGCACTTTGCCCCTGGCAGTGGTGAGGTAGCCTTTCACGGTCCCGGCGGGAAGTTCGGCGCTGCCGTCGCTGATCACAGTCAGTGTCATACCGGCTGGCTGGAAGAGATGCTTCTTGAGATAAGTCGAGTAGGTCTGGCCGCTGACTCGCTCGATGATGAGAGAGAGGGTGGCATAGCCGGAATTGTTGTATTCAAACTTTACTCCCGGTGCCCGGCGGGACTTGGTGGTGTTGAGCCATTCGAGATGGCCCCCGGTGGTCAGTTCGGCAAACGCCGCATCGGTCCCGGTCCAGTCATCGGAGCAATAGTCCGCCAGCCCGGAGACATGGTGGAGCAGATCGCTGACGGTCACCGGGCGGCCTTTCACCGGCACCGCGTAATCGGTGAGGTAGGTCGAGACAGGGGCATCGAGTTCGAGTTTTCCCTGTTCGGCAAGGCTGAGGATGGCCGCCCCGGTGAACTGTTTGGACACGGAGGCAAGGTCGAAGAGGGAATCCGGCGTGATCGGCTTGCCAGCTTTGACATCGGCCATGCCAAAGCCGGAGAGGTGAAGCGGTTCTCCATTGCGTGAGACGAGGATGGCCACGCCCGGGCCGTCGGCATCGAAGGACTCCTCCGCAAGAGAACGCACTTTTCCGGAAAGAGCCTGCGGATCGTTTTGAGCCTGAAGTGCGGATCGGCAGAAAGTGCACGTGAGCGCGAAGACGAACCAAATCAGGCTAAAATCGAGGGGAATGCGATGCAAAGAGTGCTTCATGAGTGCTTGTCAGGATGGAACCCTCGATGTGCCGGCCCACGATCTACGATTCCTCCTGCCTCTCACTTTTCATCAGCGTGACGGCAGATTCCACAATCGTCGAGACCTCGCTATTGTCGACTTTGACGTTTGCCGAGGCGGCCCCCTTCATAAGAGTGGTAATGACGGCGTCGGCCCGTTGGATCGCTTCGTTCATTTCTTCGAGAATTCTACTACAGGCCGCGTCCTGCGAGACTCCCGGCTCGTTCACGAGATACCCCAGTCCCATGCTGAGAATATTCAGGGGATTACGAATCTCGTGCGCGACCCCGACGGTGAGGCGGACAACAGATTGAATCTTTTCAAATTCGATGAGTCTCTGTTGCGCTGCCTTGAGCGCCTCGTGAGTCGTTTCGAGTTCCGTCAGGGTTTCCTGAACCGCTCTCTCCGCCTTCTTCAGTTCGGTAATGTTCTTGGAAATGCCGCAGGTGCCGATGAGTTCCCCTGACGCATCGAGCAGGGGAATTTTGGAAACCAGGGCCCACCCGGTTCTTCCGTCGAGCAGTCTCTTTTTCTCGACCTGGCCGGTGATCGCCTGACCGGTGGTCATAATCTGCTGCTCATCGTCATAGGCGGCCTGGGCGAGGTCGGCCTCGAAAAAGTCGAAGTCGCTCTTGCCAATGACCTGATCCGAATCGGCGGCCCCGACAAACTCGGCCTCAGCAGCACTAACGCGGATAAATCGACCGGCCTTGTCTTTGAAATAGATACGGTCGGGAATATTGTCGAGCAGGCAACGGAGGAGTTCTCGATCAGTTGCCGGGCTGACTTCCAGCGGGAGGCGATTGCCAGATGGGTCCATAAGTGGGGTTCCGCTTGATGGGAGCGGCGAGATCATCCCCGATTACGACGCTCCTACCTCCGCCATTCTCGCTATTTCTCAGTCAAGAGGCAATCCCATAATTTTCACGATTCGGGTCAACCCTGTTTACTCACCGATCAACCCCTCTCCTGAGTCCCCCAAAAACTCCACCTCGCGTGACAGCATCGTCTCTCCGTCAAAACGAAACCACGCCCTGAATCGCCGACCCTGCAACATCTGCGGGAGCCAGTAACGATCATCGGCCCACATCCTCTCATAGGGCACTTCGCTGATGCGAAACCATTCGGGCTTTGCTTCGCGCGTCTCGGTCGGGGTACCGGTGAATCCTTCGCCGTGATAGACGGTGCAGTGGAGACGCAACCCGTCAACGAAATCAAAATGCAGCTCACCCATTTCCCGTAGCGCTCCCGGGGTGATGTGCAACTCCTCTTTGACCTCGCGGATCGCGGCATCGAGTGAGCTCTCCCCGGGTTCCTGCTTGCCGCCGGGTCCGTTAATTTTCCCCGCTCCGAGTCCGGTCTTTTTGTGAATGAGAAGAACCTCGTCCCCGCGTGTCAGGAAGACGAGATTGGCGACCATGTTAGGCTTCCAGCCGGGAGGGAAAGCATTCAATGACGTTTTCTCCATGAGCCGTTCGATATCGGAACGAAACTAGGACTGGTAGGCATCCATGCCTTCGCAAGTGCAAACGAGGTGGCGATCACCGAAGACGTTGTCGATGCGGCTGACGGGCGGCCAGAATTTCCGTTCGCGCACCCAGGCGAGCGGGTAAGCGGCCGCTTCGCGGGAGTAGGGGTGCGCCCAATCGTCGTCGAGGAGCATCGTCGCCGGATGAGGAGCATTCTTGAGCGGGTTGTCGTGGGCATCCCATTCCCCGGTGATCACAAGACCGATCTCACGATGGATACTGATCATCGCGTCACAAAAGCGGTCGAGCTCCTCTTTGGATTCGCTCTCGGTCGGCTCGATCATGAGCGTTCCCGGCACCGGCCACGACATCGTGGGCGCGTGAAAACCGTAGTCGATGAGACGCTTCGCGATGTCCTCGACTTCGACGCCGGCCTTTTCCTTGAAGCCGCGCACGTCGATGATGCACTCGTGGGCGACAAGGCCTTTTTTCCCCCGATAGAGAACCGGAAAATAGGGCTGGAGTCGATGCGCGATGTAGTTCGCGTTCAGAATCGCGACCTCGGTCGACTTGCGCAGGGTTGGCCCCATCATCGCTATATACATCCATGAGATCGTGAGAATACTCGCGCTGCCGTAGGGCGCGGCACTGACGGCGTGTGCCGGTATCCCGGTCCACTCGCCGTGCCCGGGCAGGTAGGGAGCCAGATGCGACCGCACCCCGATCGGCCCCACGCCCGGCCCGCCGCCCCCGTGCGGGATGCAGAAGGTCTTGTGGAGATTGAGGTGACAAACGTCCGCCCCGATCGCTCCAGGAGAACAAAGGCCGACCTGAGCATTGAGATTGGCCCCGTCCATGTAGACCTGGCCACCGTGACCATGGATCATTTCACAAATCGCGGCGACCCCCTCTTCGAAGACGCCATGGGTCGACGGATAAGTGATCATGAGAGCCCCGAGACGCGCGGCGTGCTGAGCCGCTTTCGCCTGCATATCAGCGGTGTCGATATTGCCGTCCTCATCGCAGGCAACGGGGATGACTTCGAAGCCGGCCATCACCGCGCTCGCCGGATTTGTCCCGTGGGCAGACATCGGAATGAGACAGACTTTGCGGTCCGTTTCCCCTTTTGATTCGTGAAAACGACGGATCGCGAGGAGCCCGGCGTACTCTCCCTGAGAACCGGCATTGGGCTGAAGACTGACGGCATCGAAGCCGGTGATCTCGGCTAGCCAGGACTCAAGTTCGCTGATCATTTCGAGATAACCGGGAACCTGTGCTTTCGGAACAAAGGGATGGATCCCGCCAACCTCGCGCCAGCTCAGCGGCATCATTTCAGACGCAGCATTCAACTTCATGGTGCAGGACCCGAGCGGGATCATGCTCCAGTTCAGGGCGATGTCTTTGCCCTCCAGACGACGAATGTAGCGGAGGAGTTCGGTCTCGGTGTGGTAGCGATGAAAGACCCCCTGGGTCAGATAAGCCGAACTCCGGGAAAGGGACTCCGGGAATCCAACGATGACAGGTGCCATCTCTTCCACTCCGAAGACTCCGAAGAGCTTTCTCCATTCCTCCGTTTCAATGGCAGCCTCGTCGAGGGAGAACCCGAGAGAGTCCGGCAGGTCAATACGAAGATTCACCCTGGCATGCGCACAACGTTCCAGAATCACCTTCCGCTGATCATTGCTGACCTGAACCGTGAGGGTGTCGAAAAAGGTCTCGTTTTTCAGAGTGTATCCGGCCTTTCGAAGCGCGGCGGCCAGAGCGGCGGCGGCGGCATGGTGACGGCTCGCGATCTTTCTCAAGCCATCCGGGCCGTGATAGATGGCATAGAATCCTGCCATGACCGCGAGTAGCACCTGGGCGGTGCAAATGTTCGAAGTCGCCTTTTCCCGCCGGATATGCTGCTCGCGGGTCTGGAGCGAAAGACGCAGCGCGGCGCGGCCCCCGCTATCCCGGGAGACACCGATGAGGCGCCCGGGGAGGCGTCGTTTCAGCCCCTCGCTACAGGCCATGAAAGCCGCGTGAGGACCACCAAAGCCGAGCGGCACCCCGAAGCGCTGGGCACTGCCAACGACGACGTCGGCACCCCACTCGCCGGGAGGTTTGAGTAACGTCAGGGCGAGCAGATCCGCCGCGACGACGACGAGACCGCCGACCGCATGACAGGCATCGACGACGGAAGTGTGATCAGTGATCTCACCGCATTCGCCGGGATACTGAAGGAGGACCCCGATGACCTCATCTCCTGCTGTTTGAAAATCGAACGACTCCGGCGGTCCCACGACGATCTCGATACCGAGAGGTTCGGCCCGCGTCCGGAGCACATCGAGAGTCTGGGAAAAACACCCATCGCTCGCATAAAAACGTTTTCCCTTGGCTCGCGTTCCGGCGGCGAGGGCCAGTGCCTCGGCAGCGGCGGTGGCCTCGTCGAGGAGAGAGGCATTCGCGACCGGCATCGCCGTCAGCTCGCAGATGAGCGTCTGAAAATTCAACAGGGCTTCGAGCCGCCCCTGGGAGATCTCGGCCTGATAGGGAGTATAGGCCGTGTACCAGCCCGGATTCTCCAGCACGCAGCGCTGCACCACCGGCGGCGTCACGGTATCATAGTAGCCGCGCCCGATGAAGCTGCGGAACACGTCGTTCTTTCCCATGATCCCCTTAAGCCGGGCGAGGGCGAGGCTTTCGTTGAGAGCCGCCGGGAGATCGAGCGTTTTTTCCTGAAGCAGATCCGGCGGGACGACGTCCCTGACCAACCCGCTCAAATCCCCGTAGCCCAGGGACGAGAGCATGCTCCCGATCTCATCGGGGGACGGACCGATATGGCGTTCGGCAAACGCAGTGGCGGAAGTGGCGTCAGGAAAGATGTTCACGATAGGCCTCCCCGGTCATGAGTGCGTCGAGTTCCGAAGGATCGGAAAGCCTGATCTTCACCATCCAGCCAGCCCCGTAAGGATCCTGGTTAACCGCTTCGGGTGATTCAGCGAGGGCACTGTTCACGTCCACGATCTCACCACTCACGGGGGAGTAGATGTCGTTGGCCGCCTTGACCGACTCAATCACGGCAAAGGCTTCTCCTTTTTTGACTTGGCGGCCAATGGCGGGTAATTCGAGATAAACCACATCGGTCAGCTCGGCCTGGGCGTGGTCACTGATGCCGATCGAGGCCGCATCGGGCGTGGTGGCATCGACCCATTCGTGAGAGTCGGAAAAATGGAGGTGGTCGGGGGCATTCATGAATTACTCTGCGAAAGGGTTAACAAACCGAATTATCGCCCGCTGACAAACGCGATTGTTGGACAAAATGGACTTTTCCCGGGAATCGGGCCCCGTCCGGCCCATTTGAGGAAATCCATGCGCATTCCTCGAATGACACCGCGACCATTCCCCATCGCTGCGGAGCTCACTCGGCGCGCGGAGTTGAGGTCGGGGCACGGTAAATTATCGAGATCAAAGGGGCTGGCGGTGATTGCCAGCCGCGTTTGGTGCCTTGGTTTTCTTCGCCGGAGTCATCTTCTCCGCAGTGACGTCCAACAAGACCGTCTGTTCAAGCGGGTCGTCGCCTGAATAGGATGGCAGCGGGCTCATGAAAATGTAGTAGATCAATCGCCCGTCAGAATCCCATCCTTTGACACTCGATACGCCTCTCGTCCGCAAATGGTCACTGTTTGAGACGGGAAATCCCGTCATAGTCTCGTAGCTCGGAAACACAACCTCTACAAACTTCGATTCCTTGGTCAGGGCGAAAAACTTACTCGATGAGTAGAATCGGTCGTCAATGGTGATGGCAAGCGCCTTCGAACCAGATCGCCAACACGGACGTGCTCTCGCAGCGGACGGGAGTCATCGCCCGCCGCACCGAAACCCTCCATGGACACCAGACCTCGCCCTGTCTCCCTCTCCGTAATCTCGATCCGAGGTCTCGTTCCTCGACTTGGCTACACCCTTCTTTGTTCGCCCTTGTGTGGCCTTTGGGTGCGGAACTCATGGCTTCTTCGATTCCTTGTCAGAGGTTGGTAGGGCAATCTGCTTCTTGGTGATCGCGCCTCGGGCATAACCTTCGTGAAGAGTCGGGTGGTAAGAGCCACGATGGAATACATAATGAGTCTTCGACCAAACACCACCGCCGCCCCTGCCAGTGCAAACTATCTTCGGCCAGCCTCCTTCAACTGGAATGACTCCAAATCCCCCCTGAAAATCGAGAATAATCTTCCAACTGCCCTGCATCTGAGTGAGCACGAAGAAGGCTGGACCACCTGATCCTCCATAGATGTTCTCGATAAAATACTCCTTCTTCCCATCACTGTTCAAGTCCATCGAGTATCCGATAAAACTCTCTGGTAACTTCCCATCGTCTCTACCCCAGTCATGACCTGCCAAGATCGACACCAAGTCCTTCGGTAGCTCGGCCTTCAAAAACTTCTCTTCCTTGGTGGGGCGAACCTTCGAAGAGGCGCTCTCAATAGTCAGAAACTTCTGTTCGTCCTCATTGGGGTCAGCGTGGCAAATCATGACTGCCGACAAGCAGCTCAGAAGCAAGGTGATAGACTTCATGGATTGAGCGAACGTTCAAACGCATGGAGGGCTGTAAGCCCTTCCATGACGCGCGTTGTTAGGCGGTTCGTGGTTTGCGAGCATAAGCGACGAATCCAAAGTCTGCCATCAGTTGGCGCAGTTTGCGTGACTTGTCGATGAAGTCTTCCGAGGTGTAGGACCAGCCGGGGGAACCGGTAAGGAAGACCCAACGCTTGCTGCGGGAAGCGCGCGCGGAGCAATGCTGAAGTAGAGAAAGAAAGTGCAGTTGGTCGGTAGTTTCTGCCGAGAATGATGGACTCTCAACCGGGCGAAAAACCGCCAAAACCTTGCCGTATTCGGCCCGATGTAGGTGAACCGGCACGCCCAGAGCAGCGATAGCAGTCGGAAATGGCGACCACCGGAGGGCAAGTGTGACGGGAGCCACGGGATGAAGAATAGCGGGAATAATATTCGGGTAGCCGCGCAGGCCGGCCTCATCGACAGCTTGCTCCTCACTACCAAACTGGTAAGACATGACTGCGCACGCTTCGTCAGCGTCGAGGGCTACCTGTGCCGAAGGATCTGAGAGCACGCCGAGCCAGTATGCGAACGTGCTGGTGTATGCTGGCGCAGCCGATTGCGCGTTGAGTGTCGCGAAGTCTAGTCCTGCTTCGTTCATGGGAGTCATGGGTATACGCCTAACGTTCAAGAGGTGGCAGGCGAAGCCTTGCCGCCCTCGCCGTGTTCTCCATCGGTTCGAGTGTTCGGCCGGAATGGAATTATCACCGTCTCAAGATTCCGGCCCTCATCGTCGATGAAATCAAAATGCCAGTCCTCCTCTCCGCGATCCATGTCCATCAAAGTTGAAACACAGAATGGCACGTCCCGATGTTCTGGCGCCACTCGTCCCTTTGCCTCGGACATCGCCCATTCAAGTTCGCCGCGCTCATCTTCGGAAAGAGGCCCGATCCCCTCGTCCTCTAGGCATGACTCATCGTGGATGACACCTTCCGGCTCAGTGCCGACCTTATAAGGATGTTTATCACTAAGGAAAATCGGTGGCCCCTCGGTATCTGCCCACGAGTAGTCTCCATCTCTCTCACTTTCCCAGATCCAGCGCACATGCCCAACACAGGTTCCTTCGTTCCACCAGACGAGGTCACCCACTCGGATCTCTTCCGGCTCCGAGCTGAGAGAGTATTGCTTCGGGTATTTCATTTCTTGGAGAACGTC
>JAGNMT010000135.1 GCA_017991025.1 Verrucomicrobiales bacterium | reverse complement strand
GGGTGACCGCATTTCCCGGCGGCGGGTGGAATCCGACCTCGACTGGCTCAACGAAAATCCGGTGCGGCAGGTGGATCTCATTTATCAACGCGGAACGGTAGACGGAACGAGCGACATTGTCCTCAATGTGACGGAGGAGAAGGCTTTTACCGCCTACACGGGATTTGCCAACACAGGAATCGAAGAAACCGGGGAGGAGGAGTGGTCCTTCGGATTTAACTGGGCCAATCCTTTCGATCAGGAGCAGATGATAGGCTACCATTTCGCGACCGATCTCGAGTGGGACAACCTGCAGGCGCACTCACTCTTTTATCAGGCTTTCCTCCCCTGGCGTCATACCCTGCGAGTGATCGGTGCTTATGTCACCAGTAATTCGGATGCGGTTTCTCTCCTCAATGTGGAAGGCTTGAGTCAGCAGTTGACTGCCGAGTATCGGATTCCTTTGATGCGTCCGCGATTCAACCGTCGATGGCGCCACTATCTGACTTTTGCTTTCGATTATAAATCGACCAATACGGATCTGCTTTTTGGAGGGGTCGGTTTTTTCGGAAGTACCGTTTCTGTTGGCCAATTCCGCGGGGTTTACGAGGCGGCGGTGCCTGACAAGTGGGGATATACCCGATTCAGCGCCGGAGTGGTTGTTTCGCCGGGAGATATTTTCGACAGTAATGATGACGTCAATTTCGCAATCGCGAGACCCGGGTCTTTTGCTGCGTATAGCTATTCGTTCGCGGAGGTCGAGAGACTTTTCAGACTTCCGGAGGACTTTTCGCTGAGATTGAAGATGACCGCTCAGGCCGCCGGGGATCGACTCACGTCGACCGAGCAGATGCTCGCGGGCGGGTACAGCTCGGTGCGTGGATTTGATGAAAGTCTGATCCGCGGTGACTCCGGCCTGGTGACAACGGTAGAATTTATTTCACCGGATTTTTCCGTGTGTCAAAAGCGGGGAAGTTCGATAGACGATACCTGGAATGCACTGGTCTTTTACGATGCCGCAGCGCTCGATATCACAGATGCCCTCCCCGGGGAGTTGAGTCCGTCACTTCAGAGTGCGGGTCTGGGGTTGAATTGCCGTTTTGGTGATCGGGGATTTGCGAGGGCTTCGTATGGTTGGGCTCTCGATACCTACGGGGTGACGCAGGCCGATCCAGCCGAGGGCAAATTTCACTTTGGGGTCACGCTGACCTATTAAAAAACGGCGAATCACGATCAATCGACCGGCAAGTCGGCGAGCATCTTATCGAGATTCTTGATCGCCTCTTCCTCATTAAGGATCGTGCCGTTGTATTCGACCATGCCCTTCTTATCCACGATCACCCACCAGGGGGTGCCGCGGGGTTTGTAGGTGCCGCTGACCCCCGGAAATTCGGGGGCCTTGATATTGTGTCCGAAAGGGATTTTAAGATCGAATTTTTTGGCCGTGACCGCCAGTTTGTCCGGGGTATTATCGAGGAATCCTTCAAAGACAGTCTGGATCGCGAGGAAGGCGATTCCGTCATTACCTTCGTACTTCGAGACGAGGTTTTTCAGGGTGGGCAGCGCTAGTTCCTGAGAGGCCTGGCACCAGTGTTGGAAAAAGAGCATCACGACGATCTTGTCCTTATAATCAGAGAGCTCAATGACCTCTTTACCCTCAGGACCCTGATACCAGGTGCTGATATAAAGTGCGGGAGCCTTTTGCCCTTGAATGCCTTTTTGCGCTTCCTGAGCGATAAGGGAAACAGGGACGATGGTCGTGGCGAGGACGAAGAGGATTGCTCGTAGGGTCATTGGTTGTCAGTTGAGAAGTTCAGGTCCGAAAGAGAGCACATTATTGCGGCCTTGCGGGGAATTTTTTGTCACCTATTCTTGATTTTATGAAAAAGTCCCCCACGGTGAGGCCTTTGTTCTCCTTCTTCCTTTATACGGCTGACGATGGTTATCCTGAGAAGAACTCGGCGGAATTGTTGTCGTCTTTGATCACAAAAACCTTTCCGGTAATCCTCTTTTTCAACGAATGATACCGCAATCCGATCCCTTTCGCGAAGCACGACTCGAGTCAGGTGTGCTGGAATGTGAGTTTAATGGAGAGCCCATAGCGATGATCCTCCGCCATGCCGACGTGCGGCAGGCGGCGAAGGATTGGGAGACATTCAGCTCCGACGCCCCGTTCCGGGTGCCGATCCCTTCGGAGGAGGACGTGCGGACGATGCGGCAGTTGCCCATCGAAACCAATCCTCCCGACCACTCCGATTACCGCGACATCGTGGAACCCTTTTTTCGCCGGGCGAAAGAATCGGACATGATCGCGAGGGTTGAGGGGCTCATTGACACTCTCCTCACGGAGGCTCTCTCCCGTGACTCCATCGAGGTGGTTAATGAGTTCGCTCTGCCACTGCAATCGCGCGCCCTCACCTACCTTCTCAATGTGCCTGAGTCCGAGGCGGAAACGTGGATAAGTTGGGGCATTCACGTCTTCCGGGTCACCGGAGGGATGAAAAAAGGTGTCGCTCTTGAAGATTACCTGCACGCCCAGTTTGATCGCGCGGAAGCCAATCCCGGGGAGGATTTTTTCAGTGCGCTGACGCAGGCGGTCTTTCACGGGCGTCGGCTCACGCGCGACGAAATGATGGGTTTCGCCAATCTCGCCTTCGCCGGGGGGCGGGACACGATTATCCATACCGTTTCCTGCGTCTTTGCTTATCTGGCGAGGCATCCCGAGGCGTTTGCTTTTCTGCGTGAGGATCCCCGCCGCATCACGCTCGCCAGCGAGGAGTTTTTCCGGGTTTTTATGCCGCTCACCCATATCGGGCGGGTGTGTCCGGTGAAAACGGAGGTGAATGGAGTCACCGTTGAGTCCGGTAACCGCGTCTCGCTATGTTGGGCCTCGGCGAACCACGACGAGACCGTTTTCGAGAATCCGGAAGAGGTTCGTCTTGATCGTAAACCCAATCCTCACCTGTCCTTCGGCTTCGGGACGCATCTCTGCCTCGGGGCTCCGCATGCGAGGTTACTGGTGCGCACGCTCTTGCAAAAATGCTGTGATCGGATCGAGTCCGTCATCGAGCTTGATGCGGAGGACCGGGTCGAGCGTGAGGAGCGGTATCAGCGGATTCTGGGATTTGAGTCCTTGAACGTAAGGCTGGTGGGGAAGTAACCCTGTTGGGTCCGCCTCTTGACCCTATCGAGGCTCCCGGGTTTCCGGGTTTCCGGGGAAGCGGAAATTGGCGATTGCGAAATGGTCATTCGTCGGACACCTTGTCCTTTAACCGATTTCCCTATTGCCTGTGCCTGATTCCCTTACCATTGCCAAGACCTGCGCCAAGTGTGCGGATGACATTCAGGCGGAAGATATTGTTGTGCTCGACTTACGCGGCATTTCCTCGATCGCTGATTATTTTGTGATTTGCACGGCGACATCGATCCCGCATTTGAAAGCGGTGAGTCGCGATATCCGGGCGAAAACGGAGACCCTCATCGGCGAGAAGCCTCGTTCGGCGGATGGGGATCCTTCCAGCCTCTGGATGGTGATCGATTACGTCGACGTCATCGTGCACATTTTTCACTCGGAAAAGCGGCACATCTACGCGCTCGAGGACCTCTGGTCGGATGCCCCCCGGGTCCCGCTTGATTTTGTCCCGGCATAGGCGTTCTCCGGAGTATATCCCTCCCTGCTCCCATGCGTATCGAAGTCGTCAATACGGGTACTGAGTTGCTTCTGGGAAGAGTGGTCAATACACACGCCGCGTTTTTCGGGCAGGAGTTGTTCAAGCTCGGTCTGCGCATTCAGCGGCAGACGACGATCCCGGACGGGGATGAAATACGAGTCGTCCTCGAAGAAGCTTTCCCCCGCTGTGAGGTAATTCTTATTACGGGCGGACTGGGGCCGACCAGTGACGACATTACCCGCGAAGTCGTCGCGGAGATGCTCGGACGCGAACTTCATCTTGATCAGACCATTCTTGATACGATCACCGGGATGTTTCGACTTCGCGGCCTCAAACAGAATAGCGCAAATGATCGGCAGGCCATGGTGCCGGCGGGAGCGGTCGTTCTTGATAATCCGCACGGGACGGCTCCGGGCCTTTACCTGCCGGCGGACGAAGCGGCGAAATCCCCGCATTTATTTCTTCTGCCCGGGCCGCCCCGGGAATTGAAGCCCATGTTTGAAAATATCGTTTATCCGGCGATCGCCGGTCTGATTGACCGGGATAGGGTCCCGGTGCAATGGCGGAATTTCAAGATCTTCGGGGTGGGGGAATCTTCGCTCGCGAGCGCGTTGGAACCCCGCTTTGAATTAATTCCGGATCTGGAACTCGGGTATTGTGCCCGTCTCGGCGAGGTTGATCTGCGTCTTATCGGTTCGGCGGCTGCAGTGGAACAGGCTTCGGCAATGGTGAGGGCGGAATTTGCCCGTGACATTGTGGTCGAATCAGAGGATGCCATCGAGCAGGTCGTTCTCGAACTACTCGCCGAACGGGGCGAGACGGTGGCCACGGCGGAAAGTTGTACGGGCGGGCTCATCGCGAGCACCTTGACCGATGTTTCCGGTTCCAGTGCGATTTTCCACCGGGGCTACGTGACGTATTCGAACGAAGCGAAAACAGCGATCCTCGGGGTACCGGTGGCCCTGCTGGCCGCACACGGCGCCGTCAGTGATGAAGTGGTGCGGGCGATGGCGCTGGGTTGTCTGGAGGTCAGCGGTGCGGATCATGCGATCGCGGTGAGCGGAGTCGCGGGTCCGACCGGGGGGACCGATGCCAAGCCCGTAGGGACGGTCCATGTTGCCGTAGCGACGCGGGGAGGGGAACTTTTTTCGAAGCGTTATTTTTATCCGGTGGACCGGATCAGTTTCAAAATGCGGGTGACCCGGCTCGCCCTTGATCTCCTGCGCCGGCGACTACGTGGCTTCCCGCTCGATTAATTGACGTATCTGGTGTAGACTCCAGCCCGGCCGCAAAATGGCCGGTTTACCCGTCGTGAGGCGGGAAGGTGACTTTGATATGCAAAGGGTTAGTCAGGAAGAAATGAGGCGATGGCCGGTGATCCGCACCCGGGCGGTTCTGGTCCTGATGGGGCTTTTCTTTTTTCTGCCTTTAGCCGCCGAGGCCCAGCTCTTTAATGGTGGCGGGCTCTTCAACAAGAAGACGGATGCCCCCCGCGATCAGACTGAGGATGAGATCGGCGTCCCCGTACCGGTGACGGGACGCGTTGAGGCGCTTAAGGGGCACGAGGTGCAATTTGAGATTCGGGCAGAATCGAAGACCCCGGGAGCGACCGTGGAGTTTCTCATTCGTACCTTTCCCTCCGCCGGGAAGATCGTTTCACTGGTGAGTAAACCGAACGAACGAAACAAGGCCATCGTCACTTACTACGCCGATCCGTCCTCGAGCGCGACGGCCGATGCCTTTGCTTTTGCGGTTCGATACCGGGGTGGTCGGTATTCGTCGGAAATGCGTTACGACGTCGACCTTGTCGATCTGAAAACGGAGATTCAGGCACCTACCTCGGTCGATTTTGGTGAAGTGATGATCGGTGACGAGGCCGTTCGTGAGATCACGATTCGCAACCTCGGTAACGGATCGATGGATCGTCAGATTTTCCTCGCGTCGCCCTGGTATCTGCTCGATCCCGCTGATGGCAAATTGACACTCGGCCCCAACGGAGGGCGGGTTTTGAAAATAGCATTTCGGCCCGAAATGATGGGCGATACGAGCTATTTCCTCAGTTTCAGCCGCAGTAAGGAGGGCACCACCAAGATGATCGGTAAGGGCGGCGATCCTTTTCAGGTGGTTAGTGAGTCGGTCGAACTCAAATTCGACGAGCCGAGCCGGGAACGGCGGGGCGAGATCGAGTTGCTCAATCCGGGGACAAAGGCGATTCTTGTCGAGACAAGGGCGAGCACCCGCATTCAGACCGGGATTCTGGAAGGGTATCTCCTCGCGCCCGGTAAGGCAACCAAAGTGCCCGTCAAGCTCGGCGCGACGGATACAGCCCCTCTTGACGGAACCGTGCAGTTCTTATTGAAGAACGGGTATTCGAAGTCGGTCCGGGTGATCGCCCCGGTGGTTCCGGGAAAGATCGTGGTGGCCGTCGCGAATGCGATTTCATCGGAAGTAATCAATTTCGGAAAAGTAGAGGCAGGTCGATCGGGAGAACGAGGCCTGACCATTACCAATACCGGAGGCGTGGCGGTTCCGTTGGAGTTCCACATCCCCGAGCCGTTCCGACTGCTCACCAACCCGGGGCCGCAGCTTGGTCCGCTCGCCTCGGTCGCGATTTCGGTGGGATTATACCCGGCCGCGGCGGCGCGGGGGGCGATCGATGTGACGATGAACGTCTATGCCAACGGACAAACGGTGCCGATTCGTCTTCTGGGAAACGTGATTGCTCCCAGCGGCGGGTCACTCACCAAGGGAGGGGGCGTTCCCGGATCGAATCTCCCTTCGAAGACGATGCGGCTCAGTTCGCCCGTATCGAAATCCGGAGTCGCGGGCGGGGCAGCGGTTCCGATTCTCGATACCACTCCGGCGACCGATAGTGGCAGTTCTGCGGGCTCTCCGGAAGGATCATCTTCGGTAGTGACCGCGGAGAAGCCGGGTATGTCTTCCGTTTTTTCCGATTCCGGAGGTCGTGCACTGGTAGAGCGAAAAGTCGACCGCAGTTTGCGGCGTCCCGAAGACCTCACCGTGCTCGAGGCGGGGAGTGACTCACTGGTGATTGGTTGGACCGCGCCGAAGGACACCGGGCCGTGTACCTTCGAGATCGAAGTGCGGGCCGTCCTCTTTGATCCCAAAGCGGGAAAGCCCGAGAGTGTCTGGGTCGTCTATCCGGCGGTCAAGCAGGACCGCATCGATCGCCTTGTGAAAGCTAAGATTCAAAAACTCAGTCCGGTGAGCAGCTACGAATTTCGTGTCGTTCTCACGACCGGGGACGGAAGAAGCTCGGAGCCCTCCGAGGTGCTCCCGGCACAGACCGGTCTTCCTATGGACTGGACCTATATTTACCTCTTCCTCGGGCTGGGACTGATCGTCCTGCTTGGCTTTGGCGTCTGGAAGGTTATACAAGGGCGCCGTCCCGAAGTCTACCAGACACAGTATGTCGATGTCTGAGCGGGCAGATCCGCACTACACGAGCTTGCGACATTCACTGCAATATTCGTGACCATCAGCGGTGACACGGAATTCCCGGTCAAGATGGGTTTTCTCAGTGGCCCCGCACTTTTCACACTCATGGAAAGAGATGCCACCGCCCCCGGCTGCTTTTTCAAACCGGTGCCGCCGTACCGTCGACTCGGCCTGTGTTTTGTAGGCGGTGAAAAAGCCGGGGATAAAGGTGAGGAAGTAGGGGATCATTCCAAAAAGGATGATGCCGCCGACGATAAACGGTGCAGGGCTGGTCAGGATCATGGCGCCGAGAAAGGCGGCATCGGCCCATCCGAGCCATTTTGCTTTGATCGGGATGATGCCGAAAAGCTGAATGATCTGATTCGGAAAGAGCCCCGCGAACGCGAGGAAGACGACCGAGTAGAAAATGCTGTTGAGAAGCAGACCGGCACCGGTAGCATCGGGGATGAGGCCGGCGACCGAGATGAAGATCGCGCTGGAAAAAACATAAACATTGAGGCGAAAGCTGTCCCAGTGCGACTCCAGGCTGTCATTGATGAAAAACATGAAGAGAGCCGCAAAGACAACAAACAGAACAAAGTCGGAGGCGGGGAAAAGCACCCAGGTGAGCAGTCTCCAGACCTGGCCCGAGAGAATCGCGTTGCGGTCGAAAATGATCCAGTTGAGGAATTCGGGAGAGACCAGCGAGAGTCCCCACGAAAGCACCTGGAACCCGGCGATCCAGCGCAGGACCTTCGGCAGGGCGAGTTTTCCGAATTGTCTTTCGAGCTGGTTAAGGACACGGTTTCCCGTTTCGTAAATCATCGGGGAAGGTGCGGGGGATCGTGCGGATTTCAAACACCAAGTTCTTGAAAACCACGTCTCCCCGTTGACTTCGATCCGGCGGGCGCGAAACTCCGCGATGGAACGGTCACCTTTGCATTCTCTTCACCTCAATCTCGGGGCCCGGCTTGCTCCCTTCGCCGGCTGGGAAATGCCGAT
>JAGNMT010000134.1 GCA_017991025.1 Verrucomicrobiales bacterium | reverse complement strand
TCAAACCCGTTCCAGCGCATTCCCCGTCACGAAGAGATTACGGGATTTGAAGGCAGCGGGAGAATCTTTGAGGAGAAAAAGACGCCCCGCCCTCGTCCGGCAGGCAAAACTGGGCACATCAAGAGACCGTCGGGGATCGAACATCCAATGCGAGACGGGCAGATCGTGTTTCATCGCGAGACTCTCCCCGGTCGCGGCCAGGAAGGCGTCAAGGCGGCGGCCCTCCACGACTCGATCGTTGAGCAGCGGCGGCTCCTCCTGCAGGGCTTCGCGGTTCGGGCTTTCGCGAAAGGCGTCGAGGAAATCCGCCAACTCCATCGCGAATGAGTGTCCATCGAGAACCCTCCGGGCCACTTCGGCAAGACTGGCGGGCCGGGGAGTCATGTGGCGGCGTTTATGCGGTTCATGATCTCGTCGATAAAGATCTCGGTCCTTTCCGGCAAAGGCGAGTCCGGGTAGTAAGCCACGACATTTTCCATAATGCGTTGCTGACCGGTTATTCCCAATTTGTGGCAAAGCCACACGGCGTCTTCGAGGTCGCTTGATTTTTCTGCGAATTCGACACTTTCACTTTCGCTCATTCGGGCGGCGAGACACTTCATCGCGAGCAAATACTCCGCCCTGGCCGCATAGACTTTGAGGTGGGAGAATTCGCATGATGCCAGTAATTCAAGACCGTCACTACCCCGGCGGGAAAGGAAGCCCTTCACATCGTCGTTCAACCAGTTCCAATGCCATCCGCGCTCAGCGGCGACTTCCATGGCGGCCTTTCGAATGAGAGATGTCGGCTCAAAGGCAGCATCGACATCCTTTGTGGCGTTTCGAGCGGCAAAAGCAAGACATAGGCACGCCCCCCCATAGAGACAGATTTCGCCCTGAACGTTGCGATCTCTGAGGAAGTCATTGATCCTTCCAAGTCCGGACAGGATTTCCTCACGGGTCAGATGGGCTTTTCGATCCGGCATCACTCGATGGTAACGCTTTCGACCGGGGAATCAATCCCCGGCACGCACACTCGAGAGGGTCTGCTCATTGACTCAACGCTCCTGGGTCTATGCCCAGGCCTTCCGGAGGACCCTCAGGAAATTGCCGTGAAAGATAGCACTGAGGTCGGCATCGGAGTAGCCGCGACCTTTGAGAATACCATCAATGTTTTGCAGATCGGCGATGGTGTCGAGGTCGAGAGGGCTTTGCTCTCTCCCGAATCCGCCATCAAGGTCGCTGCCGATTCCGACGTGCCTTGTGTTTCCGGCGAGTTGACAGATGTGGTCAATATGGTCGGCGATGTGGGCAATCGTCACTCCCGTCGATTCCGGGGTCGAGGTGCCTTTGATCCAGCCGGGGACCATCATCCAGGCATCGAAGACGGCACCGAGGACGGCATCCCGCTCGATGAGGAGACGGATTTGTTCGTCGCTGAACTGCCGGGGGTCATTAACGAGCGCCCGGCAATTCGAGTGACTCGCCCAAACGGTTCCGGTGTAAATGTCCAGAGCCTCGAAAAAGCAGGCGTCACTGAGATGAGTCACGTCGAGGATGATCCCGAGTTCGTCCATTTTGCGAATGAGATCGGCCCCGCCTGGAAGCAGTCCGCCGACCTGATCGTGACCGAGTGCGTAGCGGCCCCGTCCGTAGTGAGCCGGTCCCATCGCGCGGAGACCATAGGCGTAGGCCTTTTCAAGATAGTCGATGGTGACGATGGAGTCTGCTCCCTCAAGACTGAGAACATACCCTACCGGCGCTTTTGCCGCCGCCGCCGCCACCGGATCCGCCCAGAGCGCGAGGTGGGCGTCGAGTTGTTCGAGATTCCGGATCTGGACCATTTCGCCGAGATCGCAGAGGGCTTCGTAGTAGGCGCGTTGCCCCTGGGTCATGCCCCAGGCCTGACTCGGGGATTCCCAGCAGGCGACCGAGGCTCCCGGCTTCATGCAGCCGCCGATCTGGGTCGCGACACAGAGACCAATCCCGCCTTTTCGCATTTCATCAAGGCAGACTGTGTTGAGCGCGCGGCCTTTGAGGTCCGTCCTGCCGACTTCCAGTTCCCGGATCCGGGCGATCGGGAGCGTCAGATCACGGTTCCATTCGAGGGCGTTGAGGCTGAGATCGAGATGAACGTCAAAAATCAAATTCATGGTTGGGGACTGGAAATTAGGTGAAAATGGTGTGAGATTGGCGCTGAACACGAAACACGGGATGACAACGAGACTTTGGCCTGTAGTGGCGATATCACTTTTTTGCAATTTTGGCAATGCACAGGATGGCGTAGCTCCGGTCAGTACCTCCTACGCCGTGCAGGGGAGTCTGGCGACGAGCCGGGCCCAGAACGATGCCGATATGCAGCGCGCCCTGCAGAGAGCGCGCGAGACCAAGGCATTAAAGGATTCAATGGTGGCTTATGCACCGACGCAGCGGTATTACCCGGTTGAGGACCAGTTGAGGGCGGCGAGCCTCACGGCGAACCGGCCTGCGGTCCCGACACCGGCGTCGCTTGGAGGCGGGTTGTCTGCGTCTATTCCTGTAAAAGTGGTGAAGGCTCCGACGCCGGAGATTCCCGAATTCGAAAAGCCTTCGAACCCCTCCCAGCAGCAGGCGGCCCCTGCTCAGGTTTCGGGAGAGTTGACAGAATTGCCTTCGAAGAAGAATGGCCTCCTTGACCGGCTTTTCAAGCGTGAAAAGGAAGGGCCCGAAGCGGTGGATTCCGGCGGGATGGCCCCGGGTGCCAGTGATCTCCCTCCCGGCCCGGCCGCCGTCGATGCGGCCACAGCCGAAGCGACAGGGGGAGTGGCGGTCGCGCCTCCTTCCCAGGGGATACCCGGACCTCCGTCATTCGGGTCGACTGCGCCTTCTCCTCCGGGAGCCGGGCCCGCCATGGCTGGTGAAGGCGCTGCTTCAGCTCCTCCGGCACCGGCCGGGCCGGAAGAGGTCGCCCCGATCTTTCAGCGGCGCGCAGGCGCTCCTGCCTCCGGGGAGACGGCAGCCGTGAAGACGGAATCCGAAGCTAATGTTGCCGGGGTTCTGGTGCGTCTCTACGAAGGCGACAAAGTCAGTGTCCTGAGTCGGAATGGCTCTGACGTCACGATTCGACTTGCCGACCAGCGGGTGGGGACGGTCAGCGCGAGTGTTCTCTCTCCGTAATCGCCTCAGATCGTGATGCGGCGATTGCGGGCGGCAATGTCCCAGCTTTCGCCGGTGATCGAGTGGTCCCGCACGATACGTGCTTCCTGGTGGAGGGCGACCGTGGGACACACGTGAATCGGAATGCCGATCAACGATGTGCCGACGGGCCAAGCTGCCGGATCGACGCCTTCCAGGACAAGATGCTCCTCGCTTTGCGATACAAAACGGGCTTCCGGAATCGCCGGGAAGCGGACCCGACGCCCGATCACGTTTTCCGCTGCTACCGATTTGTGGCCGAGATCGACGCAGATACGTTGGTCCCCACCGGGATGGTCCCCACCGGGATGACTCACTACCCTCGTGAGAAGAAAGGCCGCCGGTTCAAAAACGAGATCGTCGTAGTAGCCCCCGTAGCCGCAGTCCCAGAGCACTGTCGTACCGGGAGAGCATTGCCGGGGTCGGGGAGAGATCGACGCTGCTGCGGCGTGCAGGGCGAAGGTGGGCGATCCACCGGCCACGACGAGCGGGACGGGGGCGACCGAGTCCTCGATGAGATCGACGAAGCCATCGAGAATCGCCATCGCCGCATCGAACTGCTCTTTTCTTGCGGCGAGAGGCGCGTCGTGGATGTGGCCGTCGTAGGCATGGACTCCCGCAAAGTGAATCGCGGGGTTAGCCACGAGCGTGCGCACAAGATTCAGCGCCGCTTCGCCGGGCGCAATTCCCGTGCGATGCATGCCGCAATCGAGATCGATGAAAAGGGATACGGGCGCGCCGCCGGGACTGACAAAGGCCTCCAGCGCCCGTTCGCAGTCCACCAGTGTGGAAAATTTTGTCGCGGGATAGGTCTCGATGAGCTGGAAAAAGCGATCCACATTGGGGCCGACGAGCGGGTAGGAGATCAGGACATCCGGCACCCCCGCAATAGCGGAGAGTTCCGCCTCAGCGATGGTGGCGCACTTCACCTGCGTGATGCCGAGCGCGAGTTGGAGAGTGAGGATCTCCCGGCACTTGTGGGTTTTGATGTGGGGCCGGAGCCGTGAGGGATCGCCGCCGACGATCTTGAGCATCAGATCGAGATTCCGGTTGATCGCATCGGCATCAAAGAGCAGGGCGGGGGAGGCGGTTGTTTCGAGATTCGTGATCGTGTTCATGGGGGATCAGTCTTTCAGTTCGATGATGATCTCGATCTCTACCGGGATGTTGCCGGGAAGGGCATTTGCCGCGAGGGCACTGCGGGCACCGACTCCGGCATCAGGACCGAAGACCTCGGCGAAAAGCTCGGAGAAGCCGTTCACGACCTGCGGCTGCTGGGTGAAATCGTCGGTGCAATTGACCAGGGCGAGTGTCTTGATGACCCGGGCGACCCGGTCGAGCGAGCCCAGTTCCCGTTTCATCGTTGCGAGGAGGCTCAGTCCGACCTGACGGGCGGCGGCCTTGCCGTCTTCGAGAGTCAGGTCTGCTCCGACGC
The DNA here is from genome assembly GCA_017991025.1 of Verrucomicrobiales bacterium. Classification (GTDB taxonomy): domain Bacteria; phylum Verrucomicrobiota; class Verrucomicrobiia; order Verrucomicrobiales; family DEV007; genus Arctic95D-9. Next base: position 3,508 of record JAGNMT010000134.1, on the reverse strand, counting down.
GACCGGTGAGGTAAGTCGTGCCGTCCAGTGAGGGGCCATGGCCCGAGAGGTAGGCGAGTTGTCCCACCCGCACGAGAGGTTTGTATACGCCTCCCGGTTTCGGGGCGGGAGGGAGGACGATTCCGAGTTCGACTAATCTGGCTTCAGCGCTCATGGGGTTTTGGCAAAGAGTTCCGACTAGGAGTCGGTGACCCCACGCCTTACACCAGAACGATACCTTCGGTCAACACCGGTTTGTGCGGGAGCGCGTCCCAGGACTTGCGGAATCGCGCCGGGGTGTCACCAAACAAAGGGGAAACCTCAAAGGCAAAGGGCGGCAGGCCCGTCTCGTCCGTCTTGATCGCGATCCCGGCGGCTATGGCCCAGCGGGCGTACTGGCGTAGTTGATCATTCCGGCAGGTCTGCGGCGAATCGACTCCCGTGGCATTTTTTACCGGGGAAAAATCATCCTCCCGGGCCGTCTCGATGATGACCGGGTTCCGGGCAAAGGGAAGAGCGTCAAAGACAAACATTTCGAATTTGTAGCCGTTCGGGGTCTCCGGATCGTGGCGGTTGCCGTCGCTGTCGATGAAGGGCACCTTCTTGTGCGCGAGGTGGAAGGGGAGCCGCGCACTGCTTGGACCGTCACCACCGAGACGGGCGATGAAGTCGCGGTTGAAAATGTGGATCGCGATGCTGCCGGCCCGGAACCGCAGTTCGCCCGTGTCGTCACGCGCTTCCGCGAGGCTTTCGGGCAGATCACTGTATTCGACGACGAGCGCTTCGCCGTTCCGTTGGCAAAAGACGCCCACCTTCTCCCCGGCGTAGGCCTTCGGCACCATCTTGCTGGAGAGATCGGATTGGTTCATGAGATGGAAGCCGATAAAGGTCGGGTCGAGACAGCGGACAAGGGGGTTATCGACCTGGAAATAGCTGACCGTGTCGATCCCGTCCGCCTCCATTTGCCGGATTGACCCGGACCGCACGAGAGCGCGGAGCGCCCCGCCATGCCCATCCGGACTCAGCGCGATCTCGCCCTGGTCGGCCATCAGGATTTTTCCGGTCGCATCCACCGCCGGCATCAGGCCTTGGATAAGAAAGTGAACGCGTTCCCGGGGAAGACCGAAATAATGGCGGGCCTCAAAGAAGGCGACCGTCTCGGCGTGGTTGAGGTCGGATGTCAGGATATACCACGAGACAGGGCGACCAAAGATACGGTTGGTGGCGACGATCTTCTCGGCGAAGACCTGGAAAAGCGAGTTCTTCAGGACCGGCGTGACCCCGTATGAGCCCTTCGGGCCATCATAGCCGAGCCGGGTGCCCTGGCCGCCCGCCACCGTAAAAGCAGCGACACGACCGGAGCGCAACGCCGCCTCACCCCGCTTTTTGGCTTCTTTCCAGAGGCCCGGGTCCGCCGTTTCTGCGTGGCCCGGCATGGGGATAAAATCAGCAGGCTCCAATTCGTCGGCGATCACCGCGTTCCCGCCCTCCGGGGAATGAATGAGCGTGGCAACGAGCGTGTCGATCTCATCAAGGTCGATCTCTGCCGCCTGCTTGAGGAGCGATGCCTGCTGATCCCCGGACAAGGTTTCGAAATGCGTAAAGACATGACCCTGACCGCGCTCCTCGTAGTGTTTTCTGATGTCCTTCATTGATGACCCTCCTGTAGAAGCAGTCCGCCTCCGGTAAAAGTGAAAAGATTGACAACTTCGCCCCGATCCGGCTCAGGCTTTCCCCAGTTCGCGAGAGCGGTCGGCGGCGGCCGTCACCGCCTGACTGACGATAGATGCAAAATGGTTGGACCGGAACGATTCCAGAGCAGCATAGGTCGTGCCTTTCGGGCTTGTCACATTCTCGCGCAGGGTCGCAGGCGATTCCCCCGTCGCGAGGACGAGCTCGGCTGCGCCGGCCGCAGTGTGGACAGCGAGATCACGCGCCATCTCCGGGGTCAGGCCCTGTTCGATGCCGGCGGCGATGAGTGCCTCGAGCATGAAGAAAAAATAGGCCGGCCCGCTTCCACTCACCGCCGTGACCGCGTCGAGGTCGTCTTCTTTTACCCGGCAGACAAACCCGACCGCCGCGAGCAGGGATTCCGTGATGGCGGCATCGGCCTCCGTCGCGGACGTGCCGAGGGCAAAAGCCGACGCCCCACGGCCAATGAGCGCTGGCGTGTTCGGCATCACCCGGATGACACGGTGGTGACTCCCGCAACCCGACTCGATCGCCGCGAGACGTATGCCTGCCGCGATGGAAATAAGGAGTTTGTCCCGGCTCTCCCCGAGGTCGCCCAGCATCTCGATGAAGCCCTGGGGTTTGACACAGAGTAGCACCACCTCGGAAGCCGAGATGACAGCGGCATTTGTTTCCGCAAGCGTGACGCCCAGTTCCTCAGCCATCGCAGTCGCCGCCGCCGCGTGGGTGTCGTAGACGATCACGTCTGACGCCTTGCAAATGCCTGCCCCGACGATGCCACCCACGAGCGCCCGTCCCATTTTCCCACAACCGATCACACCAAGTTTCATGCGTCTATCTTTAGCGCATATTTGCCCCGGAGCCACGAGGAAATACAGGCATTGCTGAAACAGAAAGAGGCAGCGAGTTTTGTGAGATTGAAGGGGGCGCTTGCCGCGCGTCCTTCTCGCTCCGGCTTCCCCCGTTACTACGGAGTGAAAGGGAACTCACGGATGACCGGGAGATACTTTCACGAAGTGTCCAAGCTGATGTTCAAGTGGCTGAACCGGCGAAGTCAACGCAAGAGCTATACCTGGGCGCAGTTCGGTCGACTGTGGGGCGGGGAGTGGCAGGTGCCGCACCTCCGCGCCTCCGCGTCATGGAACAAGTGACCGTCAATGAACAGGGAGAGTTCGTGCTTGAACCGACTGCGTCGGGCTGTTAGAAGGAGGGGAGACCGCAACGAATCAATGAGAATCCGGAAACTTGCGCGTGAACCTGAGGCGCCCGGTGCGGAAAAACCGCACGCCGGGATCTGCGAGGGGGGGCGTCGGGCAACCTGCGTCCCTACCTTAATCGGCCAAGAAACACCACCACTCGTCATGTGGAACATCGTCACAGCGATACTTTTGCTCACTAGCTACGCCTTTGGTGGCGAGTGGGTCGTCACGAAGGGCGGTTTGTCATCCGACAAGAAGCTTGCCATAGCGGTGTTTCCCCAGAAGACCGAGTTTATCGACGAGGCAGACGACAGCGTGCTGCTGGTTGACCAGAGCAGAGGACTAAGGATCGGTCCACTTGAGGAGGCTTCTTCATCATGTGGGACTTGGGGCACTACCACCACGAACGTTCAGTGTATCCGGTCGCCTGACTCTACAATACTCGTTGTGAACTTCTGCATCGGACGCTTGATGCACTCATTGCCGATTTACCGTATTCGTGACCGCAGGGCCGTGCCTATCGGATTGCCGGACTCAAAGAGTCATCCCAAGGGCACGCTTCTTGAGGGACTTGGCACTATGTTCTACTATGGTTTCGACCAGCAGGGCCACCTTCAGCTCCATGACATCACCGTTCC
>JAGNMT010000133.1 GCA_017991025.1 Verrucomicrobiales bacterium | reverse complement strand
ATACTGAACCCCGGCCGTAAAGCGGTATCCCTCCCGCGCTAACACCGGGACGTTGGCCTCGAATCCCGCTTCCCTCTGAGAAAATCCGCCGGCCGCATCGGAAAAATCGGCATCCCCGCTCCGTGAAAAATAGCTCGTCGCCACCGCGTAATTCGGAATGAAAGACTCTTCAGCGCCGTCACGGTCGCCTTCCCCTTCCCCAGCAAAGGCAAACGGGGCTGAAAGCAGGGAACTGAGAAGAAAAAAGCGGAGGCAACCTATCATCGCTACAGCGATACGCTGGAAGCCTGCCAAACGGAGGCGCAGTTCCGGATCTTTTTCCACTTTTTCTCAGTGACTGCGGGAACGAAAGAGGCGTTCATCAAAATTCACGGTCGTTCAAGCCCCAAAAAGTCCGGCGGCAATGCCGTCCAGTGAGTCCGGCCGTTCGTTTTCGCAATTGCCGTCTTTTTTTCTTCTTTTCAAAATGTCGCCAAACCGAAAGAATCCCCTGCATGACAAAAACCCCCGCAATCCAATTACCCCGCGCCTTTTATGCCGCTGCTCTTTTCCTTGTCGCCTGCGCCTTTCAAGCAGCCTATGGACAAGACAAAACACCCCCTCTCGAGTCCATGCTGCCGGCGTCCGAAGTGGCGAGCCAGCTTTTCAACGGCAAAGATCTCAAAGGCTGGCAGGGTGACATCACCTACTGGAGCGTCGCCAATGGCGTGATCACCGGGCGCAACACGGGGCCGGTTCCCTCGAGCACCTATCTCTTCACCGAAAAATCGTATCGGAACTTCCGTCTCCTCTTTGAGGTCAAACAGACGATCTCGCCTCAACACTCGACGATGCACTCAGCGATCGCCGCTCTCGGCGAACGCTTCGAGGATGAAGGCGGTAATACCTTCGGCTTTCGCGGGCCTCTCCTGATGTTTGCGCACGACTGGGGGATCTGGGACGCGCACCGTCGCAACCGAATCGAACCCAAAGCACAAAAGGGCACCCTCAAAGTCGCCTCGGAGAAAGTCGGTGACTGGAACCGCATCGAAATCCTCGTGATCGATAACCGGATCCGCTTCGTGAACAACGGGGAACTCGTTTTCGATTTCACCGATGACGCGGCAATGCTGAAGGCCTCCCCCATCGGGCTGCAACTGCACAAGAATGACAAGCCGCAGGAATTTCAATTCCGCGGCCTCATTCTCACGGAGTCACCACAGGACAAGCTCGTGACACTCCCCTGATCCTTGATCCCCTTCGCCCCATGCACCGGCACTTCACGCTCTTCCTCGCCGTTCTCGGCACGCCGCTTCTAAGCGCCGCCAGTCCACTCATGGAAACCTGGGAAAGCGGCTACAGCGGCAACGACGCGACGGGGCCTCATGTCATCGGCTACTGGAAGTTCGACGGCAATTCACCGCAGGATGCGCTTCGCGATCTCTCGGGCAAGGGCCACGAACTAACACTTGAAGGCGGTGGCCTCCTCAATCCGAAAGGGAAATCCGGAGGTGCTTTTGAATCCTTTCCGGGATTCCCGGTGCAGGACACACGCCACGCCGTTGTCACCCCTCACCGCCCCGATCTCTCGCCCGCCGGGGCCTTCACTCTTGAAATGTGGATCGCCCCGAAGGCGGAATTTGCCGATAACCTGCGCTGTTTCCTGCTCGACAAAAAATACGTCGATCACACCGACTACCAGTGGCAGATCGGCGAGGCAGACAAAGGAGGTCGGCGTCGCATGTGGGTCACCCTGGGCTTTGGCTCGGAGTCGCGAGTTTTCTACGCCGAAGCGGCCCGGTTCGAGACAGGGGTGTGGCATCACCTAGCCTTCACCTACGACGGTGCCGGCGAAGGTCGTTTTTTCATCGACGGTCAGGCCTCGGGCTCGCAGCACCATGAAGGAGTCGCCACCCCTGTCCCCGGCACAAAATCGCTCTCGATCGGCGATCGCCTCGGGAGCAATTACGGTGGATTCCCCGGTCTCATCGATGAGGTGCGCCTCTGCAAAGGTGTCCTCGCTTTCGAGCCCGTCGCCCTCACCATCAACAGCCCCCGCCGTGTCTGGGAACGGATGGAAACCGCGAAGGCGATTGTCGTGAACTGCACCAATCTGAGGAAAACCCCGCTCGTCAATGCCTCACTCCGGCTTTCCTTGTCTGACGGAGGTGATACCGTGACCGTTGCCCTCCCGAGCCTCGCTTCCGGCGAAGCCCACCTCGCCACGTTCCCGGTCAACACCGGCCTGCGGCCCGGCGATTATCTCTTTCGCGCCCGCCTCGAACTGAGCGAGCCAAAGGCCTTCGCCACGGATCGAGAGACCACCTTCACAATCGTGGGTCGTCGGACCGAACGTATGCCGGTGATCATGTGGGGTGCCGGGGGCGAAGAAATTCCGCGATTGAAAGAGATAGGCTTCACTCACTTCGCCGGCATGAGCGCGCCCGCCGACGCCATGTGGAAAGACAAGAAAGTGCTGCCTCCGGGCGACGAAGCCTACCTCGAACGCAACCGGCGCACACTTGACGATGCCCTCAAGAATGGTCTCGAAGTGTTCGCCAGCCTCTCGCCCATGAACGCCCTGACAAGTGATCCCGCGAACCTCCGCATCGGCCGTGACGGGAAGCCATATCCCCGCGAAGACATCTGCGCCGCGATCCCCGCATTCGCCCCCTTTTTCCGCAACGTCGGCAAGAGCATCACGGCGGCCTACGGGGATCATCCCGCATTCACGATGGCGCTCGTGAACACGGAGGTGCGGGATTCCTCGACCCCTTCCTTCAATCCTATCGATGTCGAAAACTACCGCGCTTTCTCCGGTGGCGAGATCCCCGCCGAAGTTGCCTACCGGGGCGGGGTTGATTGGCTTAAATTGAAGGATTTTCCCGCGAACCGCGTCATCGCCGACGACCACCCCATCTTGAAATACTACCGCTGGTTCTGGACCGTCGGCGACGGATGGAACGGATTACACTCGGCCCTCAACGAAGGCCTCAAGGAAAACGCGCGTCCCGACTTTCGCACCTTCTTCGACCCGGCCGTACGGCAACCGAGCGTATCGGGGGCGGGAGGCAATGTCGACATCCTCTCCCACTGGACCTACACCTATCCGGATCCGCTCAAGATCGGGCTCTGTACTGACCAACTTTTCGCCATGGCCGAAGCCTCAGGAAAAAGGCAGGAGATCATGAAGATGACCCAACTGATCTGGTATCGCTCCCAAACCGCGCCGATACCGGTGGCCGGCGCGACCGGCACCGCGACACCCGTCACCCCTGTCGCCTGGCAGGATCACGACCCCGAGGCCGCTTACATCACCATAGCGCCGATGCACCTGCGCCAGGCGCTCTGGTCCAAACTCGCCCGTCCCATCCGGGGTATCATGTATCATGGCTGGCAATCGCTCGTGGCTACGGACAGTCCCGGAGCCTATCGTTACACCAACCCCCACACCCAATATGAGTTGAAGCGCCTCATCCATGAAATTGTCGAACCCCTCGGCCCGGCGCTTCTCCATATCCCCGGATCCCGCAGCGAGGTCGCTTTTCTCGAGAGTTTCACCTCTCAGATTTTCGCCCGCCGCGGAGGCTATGGCAGCAATCTTGGCTGGTCGGCCGATCTCTGGCTCGCCCTGCAACACGCCCATGTCCCGGCAGACGTCATTTTCGAGGAGACTCTCCTGAAAAACGGACTGGAGGACCGCCGTTTTCTCATCCTCTCTGAATGCGATGTTCTCACCGAATCACTTGTCAAAGTCATCGCCGACTGGCAGGGCAGAGGGGGAAAAGTCATCGCCGACAAGTATCTCTGCCCGGGCCTGAAAGCGGACCTCGTCCTCCCGGAGTTCACTCGCACGAAAAAAGCCGTGGCGGACAAAGCGCAGGTGATCGCCCTCGCCGCGACCATTGGACCGGCGATGGAAAAATTGGGCTTTGTCAGAAAGTTCGCCTGCGACAATCCTGAAATCGTCCTGCGAACCCGCTCCTCGGGCGATGCCCTCTACCTCTTTGCGATCAATGACAAACGCGAGTTCGGAACCTATGTCGGACAGCACGGGCTCGTCATGGAAAACGGGATCGCCTCCTCAGGCATGATACGAATGTCAAATGGGGCGACGCCGCATGTCTACGATCTGGTCGATGGTGTGGAGGTCGCTCTCAGCAACAACACCCTCCCGGTGAGGCTCGCCCCCTGTGATGGTCGTCTTTTTCTCCTTCTTCCGAAGGCCCTCGGCGGTGTCACCATCGAGGCTCCCGTGACCGCAAAAACGGGTGACACCATCACCGTCTCGATTCGCGTCCATGACGAGGCCGGGAATCCGCTCAAAGCCGTCATCCCCGCGCTTCTTGAGATTCGAGACGCCAACGCCCGCCTCGCCGAGGGCAGTGGTCACTGTGCCATCGTTGACGGGAGCCTCACCGTGAAACTGAACCTCGCCCCGAACGAAGACCCCGGGGCCTGGCAGATTTCCGTGAAGGAGCTGGCGTCACGACGCAGCGCCACCGCCTCGATCCAGGTGACTACTTTATGAAGCGCATCATAAAAGGGCAATACAGGCCCACAATGGGGTATTCACCCCATTGGAGAGACATTAGAACTCGACTATTCTAACAGCAGAAAATACCGTTTCATCTTCCATCGATCACTCTAAAGACACGAAACTCCCCACTCATCAGAAACACCCATGAAAATCCAGTCCATCGTCGGAATCCTTCTAATTGCTCTTGGCATCGTCGCCCTCGCTTATCAGGGCATCACTTATACCACCCGGGAAAAAGCCATTGACTTCGGCCCTCTGAAAGTGATTACGGAGCAGGAAAAAACCTTCCCTCTGCCGCCTGTTGTCGGCGTGCTCGCTCTCATCGGCGGGGTGGTCCTCATGGTTACAGACCGGAAGAGGAGTTGATGACAAGTCGAACGGAATCAACGGTTACGACTCTTCCTGCAGCTTTTGCTCCCGGCGACGATGCATATCATCTTTGAGTGCCAGTTGAGCCCATAGGAACTCCTCGGTGGTTTCAATTACCATTTCATCAAGGAAGCGATGAACAATCGTCGAAACGAAAAGGTTGGCAGCCATTCCGTTCCCGGGATGGCTGCTTTCGAAAAAATTTAGATGATAAATGAGAATCGAGCGGAGGTGCTTGATCTCACGCAGCACGTCAGAAAGTTCATACCCCTGCCTCCAGCGGGTTGCACTGTGTTCCCGCACATCTCTTACCGCCTGTTCATCATTCAGCGTTGAACGGTAGCTTCTCAGCGTCAAGCTCAGATCATCAAAAATGTGCGGAAGGCGGTTCGTGAGCGCCACCGTATTAAGCGACTTGCTCGGCTTGATAGCAGCGTCAGCACGGACCCGATCCCGCCAATCGCCAATGATGTCCTGTTTGTGCTCGCAGAGATAGTCAGCGAAGTCGGCATTGACACTTCCCGGGACGCCGTCTGATGGATATAGCATGGGTATAAAAATGAGTTGATGATAAAACAAGAAGACCAGTTCCGCCAATAGTTTTGATGTACCAACACACAACGCCTCCATGCAGGGTGATGTTTCAAATGTTTCGCCGCCCGGAAACTAAGACAGACCGGTCGGAAGCACTATGGGGTGAAACCCTATCTTAGGGTTTCACCCCATAGCGGCACGAAGAGTAAGGTCTGTATAGTGGCGATGTTAACGAATGCATTTTCGGCTCTTCACTTCAAAGGTTTTAACATCGAACAATAGGAACAGAGGATGAAGATGAATCGCTTATAATCAACATATAAAACCATGAAAAAGACAGCAAAACTCAGTATACTTGGAATCGGTATCTTCACCACATTAAGCATGGCCTCCTGCACCCCAGGGGAACGAGGTGCCCTTGTCGGAGGTGCCATCGGTGCGGGGACCGGTGCCCTCATCACTGGCGGCGCAACGGGAGCACTTGTCGGTGGTGCAGTCGGGGCCATTGCCGGTTCCGAGATCTCCAAGAACCGATCATCCCGAAACCACTACTATGGCAGAGGCCGCTATTGATTCGTTTCGTTGAAACGGATCCCTGATCCGATTAGTGCCTTCGGATGTCGAGTATCCGATTAAAAATGGCACATCGCTCCTAATCGAGCGATGTGCCTTTTTATGTATGTCGATTTGATCCGACACAACCCGATCCTAAATGCCGAAGCCGAAGGGATGCCTTCGGTGGCGACAGGTCAGAAGAACATTCGATGTTGATCAAACCCTCTTAGATCACATAACCGATGGTAGTGGAGCCGCCGGACTGCCTGACATTCCAACCGCCACCCGGGTTGTCGTATCCGCCGAAGCGCCCGTAGGGATCGTACATCGCAGGAGTGTTGTACTTATAACGCGGTCTGAAATTGTCATTGGTTTGCACAAGAGAGGTGCATGATAGGCACGCCAGGCTGGCCAGACTTGTGAGAATAGAGTGCAGTAGTATTTTCATAGTGTGTATTTTTAGGATCCCTGCCTGATGCAGAAACTCACTGGGGAACAATAGCGCTGAAAACAGTTCGCCGCCCTGGGGTGTTACCCTACTTCGCTCCCCAATCCGTTGGATCAACACGAACCAGGGTGAAAGGATGTGGTTTGATCGCATTTTCTACAGCCTTCTCTGGAGAGACGGTGATAACGCAAAAGGCCCCGAACGCTTTTGCATCACGGGGCCTCAGGAGGACGACGTTAAGGAAACGCTGCCCTACTTTAAGCGATAGACAGCAACCCGCCGGTCGTGGCCCGAAGGTTATCAGCCGCATTGGCCGGGTATTCAGTCTCGTTCTCTCCATAGCCGACTGGAATCAATCTTGAGGTGGGAACACCGTATCTGACCATCTCCCGAACGATGCGCTCAGACCGTACCTGGGAGAGGGAAAGATTATCATTGTAATTCCCCTCCGCAGAAGCATGGCCCTCGACGACAAAACCCTCTCCGGCAAGCGCAGGATCATTGATCGCCGTGGCCAAGTCAACAATGACGTCATACGAGTAGGCATCTTCAAAGGCAGTTGATCCCTGTACGAAGAGAATATCATCACGGGTGACTTCCGATTTCGGATCCACCGCATACGTCAACGCATACGCTTCCGGCGAGAGATATTCGGCAGGTCTGCGTTCCACCGGAACAATGGTTGTCCCATAGGGACTTTCCGCTATACGTTGAACCTTGACGCGGTTCATCCTTGAAGAGGCAATAAGAACCGGCGGAACTTCGCTCATCGTTCGGTAGGTCACGACACGGTGGTATTTCATCGTAATAGCGCGGCTTCGAGTTCCTGACGACACGGGCACCGGTGGAGGGATCCTGCACAACAAATCTTGAGCGGAACGATTCCGGGGCTTCCGTAATGGCGGCTTCACCGCGGAGCCGTCTACTCAGAAATGCGACGCTTTCGAGGCGGACAGCCTCGGTTCACCCGGCTTCTTCCGTCCGAATCCTCGCCCTCGCTTTGGCATCCGAAATAATGACAGCGGAATTGGCATCCGCCAAAATCGAATCGATGACCTCTTGCGCTTCGACCTCCGTTTTGATTCGCATGGCCGCCGCAATATCGAGCGCGGCATCACGCTGTTTGCGGTCCTGGAGGATAGCTCTTGTTTCCGCCGAGTATTCTGAAAGCGCCGGGCTGTTAAGGGGCAGGTTCTTGGAACTGGCGATCGGTACGACGGTCTGGGCACCGAGAATTCCCGACAACAAGAACACTGAAATGGCAACGATAGATATTTTTCTCACGGGTGACAGCATAATAGCCTCCGCCATGCCGCCGCTATGGGGTGATCCCCCACTTTATTGCATCACTGCATCGGAGCGTCTCTCCTTGATGCGACTTTCGCCTGTCCGCTGACCGAATGCGCCAGAAGTAGGGTTTCACCCTATAACAATTAATCATTTCAGGATCTATTGTTCCTCCGGAATAATGGGAATCCGCCGGGGACGGGAATCAAACGATTCGCAGGTGCCACCCGAAATCGTCTTCCGCTCCTACCTCATTGGCAAAACATCCAGACTGACCGGAGACCGTCATTTTCTCCTATTCTCTTAATAACACGAACCCGCAAACACTAAATCGCCATGAAAACGAAAACAGAAGCCATCAGCAACGAAGCATCGCACCTCGCCGAAGCAGCCCACGGATTAATTGCCGCAACTGCCGAAGCG
>JAGNMT010000132.1 GCA_017991025.1 Verrucomicrobiales bacterium | reverse complement strand
CAATCCCCCATCGGGAAAACCTCGCGCTCGACTCCGGCGACCTATGTGAAAGTCTTTGACGACATCCGCAAGCTCTTCGAACAACTGCCCGAGGCGCGGGCGCGGGGTTACACCGCATCGCGATTTTCTTTTAACACTGAAGGGGGCCGCTGCGAGACTTGCAGGGGCAACGGGCTCATCAAGCTCGAGATGAACTTCCTCCCCACCACTTACGTCGTTTGCGAGGAGTGCAACGGACGCCGCTACAACAGTTCGACCCTCGAGGTGCTCTACAACGGCAAGTCCATCGGCGACGTCATGGATCTCTCGATCGAGGAGGCCGCCGACTTCTTTGCCGGCTATCCGAAGATCTCCCGCACCCTTTCCCTGATGAAGGACACCGGACTCGGCTACCTGCATCTCGGTCAGGCGAGTCCCAGTCTCTCCGGGGGCGAGGCCCAGCGCATCAAACTCGTCACCGAACTGACGAAAGGCATCGGGCGATCCAGCAATGCCCGGCTCCGCCAGAACCGTCAGCCGAAGTCGAATCTCTACCTCATCGAAGAGCCCAGTATCGGGCTACATTTCGCTGACGTGAAACGTCTCCTCGAGATTATTCATCACCTCGTCGATGACGGCCATACGGTCGTCGTCATCGAACACAGCCTCGAGATCATGGCTGAGGCCGATTACCTCATCGACATCGGCCCCGAGGCGGGGGAAGAGGGAGGGGAAGTCGTGGCGGCGGGAACCCCGGAGGAAGTGGTGAAAGTAAAAAAGAGCCGGACCGCGCCGTTTCTGGCGGGGCATTTGGGGAGGTGAGGGGACAAACGCATCCATCAAGAACGCGGAGGGATAGAGTTCCGGGTTACTTCGGAAATTGCTAGAATTTTCCCAATCACCAAAATTTTTGCTGGAATCGACCGTAGTTATCATATATAATTCTCAAACTTACAGAAATAACCAGTAATGAGAGTTCCCCTTACTGGGATTTTTCGACAGCAAACACGAACCCTATCGACGAATGAAAAACTGGATCCCACTTGCAGCATTGCTCTCCGCTCTCCTCCTGATGACCCCAAGCTTCCTCGAAGCCGCCTATCCCGCTCAATTTCGAGGCGTATGCCAGCAGTGCGGACGCGACCTTGTCGCCTACTATCGTCCAGTCCTGTGCACAAGCGGGGAGACCGACTGGCAATGGGTTCCCGAGCGTCACCAGCATTGCCGCCCTGCGTATGAAGGGAAGCAAAAATTCGATTTCTTTCACTCCTATCTGATGAACCCCGCCAACCCGAAGTGGAGAGATCGTCACGCGCCGGTGAGCCAGGATTCCTGCTGTGACTAGACGGAGCCGGGAATCGGCGGAACCCGGTCGGCGGGCCGGAACGGGCTTCCGGAGATACGGGGGAAAGGGTGAGACGCTGCGACTTACTGCAGTTTCGAAGTGATAAGTGCCTCCATTTTCACGATGTCGGCGGAGAAGGCCCGGATGCCTTCGGCGGTCTTTTCGGTCGCCATCGCGTCTTCGTTGAGAAGGAAACGGAAGGTCTTTTCGTCGAGGTCGAGCTTCTTTATTTCCACGTTCCCCGCGAGATCGGGGCCTAATTTCCGCACGACCGGGCTTTCGGCTTTCTGGAGCTCTTCGAGAAGACCGGTTCCTATTGTGAGGAGATCGCAACCAGCCAGTTCGAGAATCTGGCTCGTGTTGCGGAAGCTGGCTCCCATGACTTCGGTTTTGTATCCGAACTTGCGGTAGTAGCTATAAATTTGCCGCACGGACTGTACCCCCGGATCGTCGGCACCGACATATTCTATGCCGGTGCTTTTTTTGAACCAGTCGTAGATCCGCCCAACGAAGGGGGAGATCAATTTGATCCCGCCCTCGGCACAGGCTACTGCCTGAACCAGTGAAAACATCAGCGTGAGATTGCAGTTAATGCTCTCTTTTTGCAGGATCCGTGCCGCCTCTATCCCTTCCCAGGTCGAGGCGATCTTGATGAGGACCCGTTCCCTCGGGATACCGTCGGCCTCGTAGAGGGAGATGAGTTCGCGGGCTTTGTCGAGAGTCCCCCGTGTGTCAAACGAGAGTCGTGCGTCAACCTCAGTTGAGACCCGCCCGGGCACGATCTTGAGGATTTCTTTGCCGAAGGAGATGAGAACCCGGTCAATGATCGCGCCGGTGAGGCCGTTCCCTGAAAGGCCGGAGCTCTTCAAGTCGCGCACGGCACTATCAACGAGGGGCGCATAGTGTTCCTGCTGCGCTGCCTTGAGGATAAGTGACGGGTTTGTCGTCGCGTCCTGCGGCTGATATTCCCGCATCGATTCGAAATCTCCCGTGTCAGCGACGACGACCGTGTACTGCTTTAGTTGCTCAAGTTGGTTGGCCATAGGACATGGTGTTTGTGTTTTGGCCCGGTGTCCAGCATTTCCAGGGAGAGGAAGGTCACGATTTGTTCAGGGAGAGAGAGGAAATGATTTACCTGTGCATTTTACAATTCCCTCGGAGACCGGGTTCGTTCGATTTTCGGTGGAAATCGCTTCACGGAACGTTAGCCTTCCGAACTATGGCAGCACCGGTTTTCGAAATGGAGAATGTGAGCGTCCAGCGGAACGGACGGAAAATTTTGGATGGGATCAACCTTTCCGTCGAGCGCGATCAGCACTGGGTCATTCTCGGGGGCAACGGATCGGGCAAGACTTCGCTCCTGAACGTGCTCATGGGTTATCTCACCCCAACAACCGGCGAGGTGCACATGCGCGGCCGCGAAGACGCGGTCAATTCCGCTTCACAGAGCTGGGACGACTGGCGGAAACGCATCGGATTTGTCAGCAGCAGCATTTCCCAGCTGATTGACCCCCAGGAAACGGCAATCGATATTGTCCTCTCGGGGCGGCACGCGATGGTGAACTACTGGCAGAAGTCGGATGATCTGAATGAGTGGAAAGCGGCCGAAAAGACGCTGGAGAAAGTGAACTGCGGGTACCTTCGGGATCAATCCTGGGCCACGATGTCACAGGGTGAACGCCAGCGCGTCCTCATCGGGCGCGCGCTCATGGCACAACGCATGGAAATGCTCGTCCTTGATGAGCCCTGCGCCGGGCTCGATCCGGTTGCCCGGGAGCACTTTTTGAATTTCATCGAGGAGCTGACTCAAAAGGGGACCTTTCGTTCGCTCCTCCTTGTTACCCACCACGTCGAGGAGATCATCCCGGCGATCACCCACGCCCTTGTTCTCCAGGATGGAATCATGATCTCTCAGGGTGAAAAGCGGCGCGCCCTGAATTCGCTCAGTCTCTCAGCCGCTTTCGGGGCCGAGTTGAAACTTCGTTCCCGTCTCGGGCGTTATCGCCTCTACTTTGACGATGAATTTGTTCCCGAGGGCGGCCAGATTGTGTGAGAGCCGGGGCGAAGGAACTGTATCAACGCGATTCACCGGGTCGCCCGATACAAGAGTGAAAAAGGAAGCCAGTCCCGTTTGGCGAAACCAATGACCGCCCTGCGTCCGAGGGATGAGGTTAGAAAGGGGTGGACGACGCGAGAGATGCCCAATCTCCTTTGGAAAGAGCGTTTCAAAAGACGGTTGCAATCGCGAGTGAGGTCGCCCCAGCTCATTTCCCGGCGAGAGTAGTGAACGAGAAATGGCAAAGCCAACGCGGCGGACTGGAAAGCCATACTCATCCCATGACCGGTGAACGGGCCGATGATGGAAAACCGGTCGCCGAGCCTCAGCATTGCCTCGCTTCCTCCGTTCTGGTGGCCAAATTGAAAGGCACTGACGGCCGAGAGCGAGTCCGGGTCGAGGCTTGACCCGGCGATGCGGCTGGCGAGCTTTTCAAGTCCGCAAGCTTTCAAATAGACGACAAGGGCTTCGCTGCCATTTAACTTTAACTCGCCACGCAGCCGGAAAAGCCCGCAGGCGTTGACGCGGCCGTCTTCGATCCGGCTCAGACCAATGTAACCGCCGTCGCCGAGGTGCATTTCGAGATCCGTTCCGAGGTGGTAATCGAGGAGATGCCCCTTGAGTCCGAGCCAGGGACTGGAGATGTCCCGCGGACGTCCGGTCGCGAAAACAAACCCTTCACGGGGAGTATCAAGATCCCGGAAACGTTCCCCCTCTCTTAATTCACCACCGAGGGCGCGGAATCGTTCCGCCATGCGCTGATCGAGGCGATAACGCGAGATACCCAGCGCCGGAATCGGAAGCGGTTTTTGCAGAACGGGGCCGCTCCTGTCGTGCCATACGGTCTCACGGCAGATTTCGGCGTCGTCGAGCAGATCCTCTACGCCCAGTAGTTTAAGCGTCTCCTGCGAGACTCCGGAAATGAACTCACCACAGACCCGATGGCGGGGATAGGTCGATGCCTCAATCAACGTAACCGGAACCCCCGCCCGACGGAGTCCGATACCTAGGGAGAGCCCGGCAATACCGCCACCCACGAGGGTTACTGGATTCTGTTTCATGCCTTCCATGCTTCAAAGCGATACGCGCCGAGAAGCGTCACCGTCTCGCGAAACTGCCACGAGGCATCAAGGCCGAGTGCGCCGGCCAACTCCCCGCGTCGGAATCCGGCCCCGATACTGACCTGAAGATCGTGTCGGGTCACTGCATTGACGAGAGGGAAAAGTCCGTACCCGAGAAGACGGAAAAGACGGTAGCGCGCCGGTTCGACGCAGAGGATGTGGTTCACGCGGGAGTTGATCAGGCTTCCCAGAGTGGCGAGTTGAGGGGGTTCGAAGTGGTGGAGAAACAGATTGGCGAGCAGACCAACGGGGTTCGCACTATCGAATGATTCCGCAAAGTTTTCGAACAAATCCCCCTCCCTCCAATCCCAGGCGGCGGGCCAATGACCGGGTCGCGGCGCGAAGTCAAGACCGGTGAACTGAAGGCCGCGCTGCTTTTCCGGAGGTAGTGCCGCGACAAGAGGACCATCACCCGCGCCGATCTCGACCCACTGATGCCCTTCACCGACGCGCAACGCCACCACTCGCGACGCGAGCCAGGCATAGTTCCCCATGATCGCATTAATAAGGGCCAAATCGTTCCGCGCCCGGCGGGCTCGCGGGTCAGCGGCCGGCAAAGAATCGAGAATCTCGGGAATGACTTGGCGATACTTCACCGGTCAGACTAGTCCGCGAAGAGAAATTCTTCCTCTGCTATTTTGCGGTTTTGTTGTTGCTTCACGCGGCTCCGCCTGCTGTATCTCCAATCTGGATTGGTCCGGGATCACTCATGGCAACCAGAAGTTATTCGGATCCCGCGCAAAGCACTTTCGGGAGAACGGACGGAACAGTGGCGGAAATCTCCTTTCCATGTAGTATTCGAGAAATGGAAACCCTTCTATCCGCAGACGAAAGGCACATGCGAGAAGCTCTCGCGGAGGGGGTGAAGGGGGTGGGTTTGACGAGTCCGAATCCGCCCGTCGGCGCTGTCATTGTCCGCGAGGAGAAAACGCTGGGGCGCGGGTGGCATGAACGAGCCGGCGACCCCCACGCCGAGGTCCTCGCGCTCCGGGATGCCGTGCGGCAGTTCGGTCCCGATGCGGCAAGAGGGGCGACGCTCTATGTGACGCTCGAACCGTGCTCCACGCATGGCCGTACGCCGCCGTGCACCGGGGCGATCCTGGCGGCGGGCCTGACCCGGGTAGTCATTGGAGCGACGGATCCAAATCCTCTCCATGCCGGGAAAGGGGTCGATCTTCTTCGTGAGGCCGGAGTCGAGGTGACTTGCGGCGTTTTGGAAAGAGATGCCCGCGAACTCATTCGATTTTTCTCCCGCCACATTACGACCGGACTTCCCTGGGTCATTGCGAAAACCGCGATCACTCTCGACGGTCGCACCACACTCCCGCCCGGGGAAGGTCAATGGGTGACGTCAAAGGAGTCCCGTGATGATGTCCAGTTCTGGCGCCGT
This sequence comes from Verrucomicrobiales bacterium, assembly GCA_017991025.1. Taxonomy (GTDB): domain Bacteria; phylum Verrucomicrobiota; class Verrucomicrobiia; order Verrucomicrobiales; family DEV007; genus Arctic95D-9. Next base: position 2,251 of record JAGNMT010000132.1, on the reverse strand, counting down.
CAATGTGACGCGATTCTCGTCGGCGGTGAGACTTTCCGTCGCGACAACCCGGCCCTTACCTTGCGGGGAAAATGGGCCGAAGGCCGCCAACAGCCCTGGCGGGTCATCTTGACATCCGATCCGGATCTTCCGGAAACTCACAAGCTTTTCACCGATTTTCATTCAAACCGCACCATCGTTCACGAGGGCATCACCTTTAAGGAGTCTCTTGCCCGCCTCGGAAACCTCGGCGTCGCCTCCGTGATGCTGGAGTCCGGCGGACGCCTCTTCACGCACGCCCTCAGGGAAGGTCTTGTGAACGAAGTCATCCTTTACCTTGCGCCAGTCTTTGGGGGCGGTGACCATCGACTCATCCCGACCGAGGGTATTGTCGGAAGTTTGAAGGACGTCGAAGTTTCCCTGATCGGACCCGACATCCGCGTACGGGGAATGGTGACTTGAAAATATCACCCGGCGACGAGGTTACCCTTCACTGGAGCAATGGTAATCTCGGCTTCGGCCCCGGAGTTAAACTCGAGGAAGTCAGCCTCGATGCCATCGCTGAAAAGCACACCGCTTTCCGGCATGAGCGACCGGATCCGGAGGGGTTGTTCTCTGGTGACGGAGCCGAAGACGAGGTCGCACTGGGTCTGTCGACTCGGAAAGGGCTCGCGCACGGTGAAATAGAGGCTCTCGGCATCCCACGGGAGATACACAGGTTGAGAATTGACCTCACCCTCATTACCGGTCGCCGCCGCGATGGCTGCGGCACCGTGGATGAGGCTCTTGAGCCATCCCGTTGAACCAAGCCCTGTCGAGACGATGACCCCACTGGAGGAGTGCTGCTCCGTGACCCCGCCTGACTCAATGAAGTAGCGGGCCGAGGTATGGGTGCGTTGGCCGATGAAAAAGTCGTTTACGGCGAGAATCTCCTGACCATCATTCAGTCGCGCCTGAGCCATGGTTACAGCGCGCGAATGGTAGTTTCCACTCAGGACCTCCGGGACCACACCGGTGATTTGATGAAGATGGAAAGGGAGAAGTGCTCCATCCCAGCGGGCCGGATCAGGATTTACGCCGATGAGCGGCTGTCCTCCCGTGAGGTATTTCAAAGTGTTGGCGACGAGACCATCCTGTCCAATCGCAACGACGACGTCCTCAGGGCCGAAGACAAAATTAGGAAGGTAGACCCGGTCGAGAAACTGAACCCGTCCCCACGGAAGGAGCAGGTCCTCGAGCGATCCGAGCGATTTCTTGTAAGTCTGGTCTTCATCAAGGTAGTCCTGGATTTTTCCGCCCCTATTTTCGACGTAGAATGAAAGCTGATCGACCGAGGTGAACCGTTTACGGAGACCGTCGATCCGCGTTTCCCGCGTGACGATGACAATCTTTCTCTCCGAGCGCTTTTTCACCTCTGCTGCTCTTTCCTACTTCCTCTTGAGGAGATCGCGAAGAAGATCGGGTGAAAGATTGAGCTCGCCGATCTTATCGGCGTTGGCGGCGAATTCACCCATCGCAGCGGCGATGAGCGCATCGGGCTGCATGCTAACCGAGGCCAGGACCTGAACCAGTCGAGGATCAGACGCAGCCATGGCTTTGAGAACTGCTTCGAGAGCATACGCCCGCGCATCCGCTCCGGTGCGGGCGTTTGCTGCCTCCAGATTGACAAGCGAGCAGCGGCTTTCCTCCAGTTGGATTTGATGAGCCGTGTCGGCTTTTTCGATCTGGTGCCGCTTCTCCTGAACGGCCTGTTCCGTGCGCAGTTCGTTTTCTTTGATCGAGCGTTCGTGCTCAACCGAGGCGTTACGCCTCGTGAAGACGGCGTCGTCGGCCTCTTTCAAGAGCTGTTCACGAGTCTCCGCCTCAAGCGCTCTAGCCGTGTCCGGCGTGGGTTTGATTGCAAGGATAGAGAGCCCTAGAATCTCCAGTCCGAGCGACTGGATATCCTGTCTGGCGCTGAGTTCCGATTCCATTTCCCCGACGAGGCTGTCGCCGCCTGTCATGGCCGCTCGTAATGACAATTTCTGAATGCGGGATTTCGCAAGGACGTTGATGGCGTTGACGACGCGTTGTTGGAGTTTTTCAGGATCCTTCGAGACGTAGCGCTCTCCGCGATTGTCCAGCGTATGGTTGAGGAGGGCCGCCGCTTTCTTCGGGTCTGAAATACGATAGGTGACCTGGCCCTGAATGGTCACTTCCTGATAATCCGCCGTCGATTCCTGAAAAATGAAATGGGCCTCAGTGCTTCCCAGTGGGATCGAAACGAGGGAGG
>JAGNMT010000131.1 GCA_017991025.1 Verrucomicrobiales bacterium | reverse complement strand
GGCCAATCCTCTGATACGACAAACACCCGCTCCTCCTCCTGCCAGCCCCGGTCGCCCTCCTTTGCAAGACTAAGAAGAACCGGGCTGTCCCTTTGGCGGAACTGTTCCGTCACTGCGGTGTAGAGATTCCCTGGCGTCAGTCCCGGCGGAGTCGAATCACCTGGACTTTGCAAGCCACTCAACCAGAACGGCTTTTTCATGACAATCCCCCGGGAGTTCGGCCGGATCTTATCAAAGAACCCATTCAGCTCGTTCGATCGAATCCACGTGCCGCTAAGATGGCGTGGATTCATCCTCTCAGGAAGAGTTGCAGGTCGGGGCTCTCCCGGCCTGAAAAAAATCATTCCTTTGACGAAAGAGTGGCTTTCTCTGATTTCCGGAAACTGTTTCCTGCCCAGCGGCAATTGCCGTTGCAAGAGTTTATCACGCTTCTTTTCAAAGTTATCCGTCGCATTCGGACCAGGAAATTGGCTCAATGCAGCCCTCGATTCCCGGCCCGTAACTGGCCGGTAGAGAAAGAACTTCAGGGCGACTTCGAGATGGTGCAAATGACCTTCGTGCCGAAAGAGAAAATCGAGCTCCCCGAGAGTGATTTTTCCCTCCTTGATCACAATACCATGCTCGATCCCGGAAAAGCCCGGGATGCCAGAGAGCCACATTTGAACCAGCGCTTCCACGTAATAGCCGACTCTATTTTCCGCCCGGCTCTCAAAATGCCGCTTCAACGGCTCATATGCCGCCTGATCATCAGGCGGGGAAATCGGCGGAGGACGGAACGTCAAAATACGCTCCGGTGACGCTTCAACAAGATCGGGGCAACCCACCAACCACTGGAGATCCCGCCACGCCTGTGAAAAAAGGCCTGTCATGAAAGGCAGCGGAACCGCGAATTCACTTCGGCACCGCCGCTTTCGGAGCCGAGTCCTTCGCACCCGCAGCAGATTCCCCGGATTTCGAATCAGCTGCAGCGGGAACAGTAGGCGGAGTAACCTTGGGCTCCTGCCTCAGACGTTTCGCCGTGCCGTCACTAAATTCTTTGAGGCGGATGGAGTATTCCTCGTTCTCCGGTTCCCTCTCAACCGCTCTTTTGAGATATTCAATCGCTTTGTCTTTCTCTCCCAGTTGATAAAAGACCTGACCAATGTGATCTAAAATCACGGGATCCAACTCTTCGATGAGACCCTCGGCGCGGAGCAGTTCATCGCGCGCCGCTTCGAAATTGCCTTTTTTGAAATGGAACCAACCGAGACTGTCGGCGATCGCCCCGCTTTCCGGCTGAAGCTCGGCGGCGGTCTTGATCAGCTCGCCCGCCTCGTCGATTTTCATATCGTTCTCGATCCACATGTAACCGAGGTAGTTGTAGACCGTCGCCGTAAACTCAACATTCTCCCCATTCGGATCGTTTCTCGCGATGAGTTCCATGGTTTTACGGAACAATTCTTCGGCCTCTTTAAAATTCTTGAGACGCTCATGAGCCGCCGCGTAACGAAAATAGAACCCCTCATTGAGTAGCTGCGGCTGAGCTTCTTTCGAGAGCGCGATAGTTGCCTTAAACTGTTCGAGAGACTCCTCCCAACGCTCAAGACCACCTAGAGAGAAGGTCAATAGAAACGGAAAATCCGGGGATTCCGGAAAGAGATAAGCCGCTTCCTTGAGGAATTTGACTGAAATCTCAAACTCTTTCGACTCAATCATCATGCGCCCCAGCGCCCCGTACTCTGCGGAGCTTCCCTTGGTGATAGAAAGCGCCCTCTGCAGGTAGGGTATCGCCTCTTTGAAGCGCTCCGCGCGCATCAGGATACCCGCGATCTGTTTGTGAGCTTCGGCACTCTGGGGATCGATCTCTACAATTTCTTTCAAGGTCTCGAGAACCTTTTCCACGTCGCCTTTTCCTCCGTAAGCCCTCGCCAACTTCTCCCTCAAATCGAGCCGTTCGGGTTGGGCGGCAATCACTCGGGCATAAGTCGTGATCGCCCGGTCAAACTGGCTCGTGGCATGGTAGTAGTCACCCACTTTCTCGATAACGGTGTCGTCTTCCCCGGCGAACTCCAGAGCTTTGGCGAAAATACCGTTAATCAAGTCTGCATCTGAGACAGCGGCGGCTTCGCGAACCCCCCAGACCTGACCGGCAAGACGACCGAGGCGCAGCCAATAATCGGATGATTTATTTTCCCTGGCGGCGGCTTCCGAGACAATCTTACGGGCATCGTCGCGACGGTCGACCGAAAGAAACAGCTTCACGAGATGCTCATACACCGCCGGTTCATCAGGAAAACGGGGGACCGCCTTTTCAATCACATCAAACGCCCGCTTCAGACCTTCGGGGTCGTTCGCCTGATAGGTAGCGAGGAACTCGGAGAGTGAAATATGCGCATAGGGAGCGTTGGGATTATTCGCCAGACTTTTCTCAAGAAGAGACAACGCCTCCTCCTGCTGTCCGGATCTCGCGAGGAGGTAGGCGGTCTTGCGGGCTAGAAAAATTTGATCGGGCTGATTCTCAATAACCCGTGAATAGGCCTCTACAGCATCCTGCGCCTTCCCTTGGGATTCCAAGCTCCGCCCAAGGGCATAATGCGCCAGAGCCTGGCTCTTTTTCCGCGCTACTTCCGATAAAACAAGACTGTCGGAAGGCTTAAAAAACTGATTCACATAGATTTGGGCGAAATCCTCAAGCCCCTTTTCCATTTCACCGAAAACAAACCCGGACGGAGCCATGAGCATAAAAATGCCCATGATGTACGCAACAATGCAGCGGTGAACCAATTTTACCGGACCACCTTGCTGCACTGCTTTCATTCTGCCAAGATCAACGATTAGCTCTTGTAACGCAAACGCTTCTTGTGGCGATTAGCCTTCATGCGTTTACGTCGCTTGTGCTTGTTAATTTTGGTCTTCCTTTTCTTTTTAAGGGATCCCATAATCAAAAATTCTATTCAGTTAAAACCGCCTCGAACCCCAGTTCGAACCGAGCGGGTCGCGAGTATCGGTTACTCAATGACTTTATTCAAGGGGTATTCGATGATTCCTTCCGCCCCGAGTTCCTTAAGCTGGGGAATCAATTCACGGACCTGAAGCTCCGTGAGCACCACTTCAAGAGCCATCCAACCATCCTGTGTGAGACGCGAGACGGTCGGTTTGCGCAGCGAGGGCAGCAATTGGAGGACCGATTCCAGGGCACTCTCCTGAAGATTCAACTTCAGCCCTACCATGTCCCGGGCGGTAAGAGCCCCTTTTAAAAGCACGGCCAGACGTTCGATTTTGGAACGTTTCCATGGATCAGCCCACGATTCTTTCTTCGAGATAAACTGGGGATAACTCTCCATGAGGACATCGACGATACGGAGATTATTCGCCCGCAGCGAAGATCCGGTCTCGGTGATATCGACGATCGCATCGACGAGTTCGGGCACTTTGACTTCGGTCGCGCCCCAACTGAACTCGACCTCAGCTTTGACCCCGTGTTTGGCGAGATATTTTTCCACAAGACCCGTCGCTTCTGCCGCAATGCGCTTGCCTTCAAGGTCTTTTACCGACTGAATCGGAGAATCATTCGGCACCACGAGGACCCAGCGGGTCGGATTCGAGGTCGCCCGGCTGTACTTCAGATCACAGACGACTTGCACATCGGCGCCATTCTCGGCGATCCAATCCATTCCGGTGATCCCGCAGTCGAGGAATCCATGATCAACGTAGCGCCCGATCTCCTGTGCCCGGATCAACCTGATCTGCAATTCCGGATCGTCAATCGTGGGGCGATAGGAACGATCCGCCCCGTGAATATGGTAACCGGCCTTTTCAAAAAGGTTCAACGTGGGCTCGAAAAGGCTGCCTTTCGGCAAACCGATCTTGAGGATGTTGTCTGTATTGTCAGCCATGGTGGGGCCTAAGTTGCCGCGAAAAGGACTTCTGTCATGTCTGTTTTTCAAAGAGATCGTTTCCAATGACCGCTTGATAAGGGACTCAAATGCGCCAAGTATTGCCCAAAACGGAACCGAAACCCATCTATGAGCGACCTGAACCTAGAAGCCCTTTCCAAAGCGGCGGCCGAAGCACGCGGCCTCGCTATCGACGCCGTCCATGCCTGTAGCTCCGGCCACCTGGGCCTGCCGCTGGGGGCTGCTGACCTCGGCGCTGTGCTCTTCGGGAGCGACCTCCGCTATCACCCCGATCATCCGAAATGGCTCAACCGGGACCGCTTTATCCTCTCAGCCGGACACGGAAGTATGTTTCTTTACGGGTGGCTTCATCTTGCAGGCTACAACCTGTCCCTTACCGAGGTAAAAAACTTCCGCCAACTCCACAGCAAGACACCCGGTCACCCTGAATTTAATGAAACAGACGGAGTTGAAGCCACGACCGGTCCACTCGGCCAGGGTGTCGGCAATGCCGTCGGCTACGCCATGTCGGCGAAAATGGCGGCGGCAAAATACAACACGGCGGAACACACCATTTTTGATCAGACTATATTCTGTCTCGCCGGGGACGGCTGTCTCCAGGAAGGTGTCGCCTCAGAGGCGATCGCTCTGGCCGGCCACGTCGGGCTTGATAACCTTGTCCTGATCTATGATTCCAACGATGTCACTCTCGACGCCATGGCCGAGGTGACGCAGAGCTACAACGCCTGCAAGCGCTTCGAAGCCTTCGGGTGGGATGCCGTCACCGTGGATGGACACGATCTCGAAGCCGTTCATGCGGCGATCGTCGCGGCAAAAAGCAACCGCAACGGCAAACCCAAGCTGATCGAGGCAAAAACCGTTATTGGAAAAGGAATCCCCCAGGTCGCCGGTACTGCTGCCGGTCATGGTGAGGGTGGTGCCAAGTTTGCCGATGAAGCGAGAAAAGGCCTCGGTCTACCTGCAGAGCACTTTTTCGTCTCAGACGCGACGAAGGCCTATTTTGCAAGCCACAAAGCAAAACTCGCCGCGACCTACCAGGAATGGGAGAGCGCCTTCAGTTCCTGGAAATCAAAAAATCCGCTGCTGGCGAAACAGCTCGATGACAGCGTCACTCGACGTCTTCCCGAAAATCTTCTCGACCTCATCCCCGAATTCGCAACCGACTACAAGAACGCGACCCGTGCCGCCGGTGCTGACATCATTCAAGCGGTGGCTGCGGCCGTGCCCTCATTGATCACCGGGAGCGCCGACCTTTTCGGTTCGACAAAAAACTATATCAAGGGAGGCGGCGACTTCGGTCGCAACAGCCCCGCCGGGCGGAACATCTGGTTTGGCATTCGCGAGCACGCCATGGGCGCTATCTGCAACGGATTCGCCTATGATGGCCTCTTCCACGCCACCGGAGCAACCTTCGCCGTTTTCGCCGATTATCTCCGTCCCTCAATCCGGCTCGCAGGCCTCGCGAAACTCCCGGTCGGTTACATTCTCACCCACGACTCCGTCGGTGTCGGAGAAGACGGGCCGACCCACCAGCCTGTTGAGACAGTGAGCGGACTGCGCGTCATTCCCAATGTCGACGTAATTCGCCCCGCCGACCCCGAAGAAACCGCCGGTGCCTTCGCTGCCATGCTTGAGCGCAAAGACGGCCCGACCGCTCTATTTCTAACCCGTCAGACTGTCGCTACCTTGAACAGCATTCCCGCAAAAGTCCGTCGCGAGGGGGTTTTCCGCGGAGGCTACGTCGCCAAAAAAGAATCCGGTGAACTCACCACCATCCTCCTCGGCACCGGGAGCGAGCTCCAGCATGCCATGGAAGCGGCCGACCAACTCGGTGATGGCGTGCGTGTCGTCTCAATGCCCTGCTTTGAACGTTTCGACCGCCAGTCCGCTGAGTACCGTGAGTCGGTCCTTCCCGCCGCCTGCACCAAACGGATCGCGATCGAGGCCGGTGTGAGCGCGCTCTGGTGGAAGTATGTCGGCTCCGCAGGAGACGTCGTCGCTATCGACCGCTTCGGCATCAGCGCGCCGGGCGATACTGTGATGGCAGAACTCGGAATGAACGCCGCTACTCTGGTAAAAGCAGTGAAAGGTTTGAGTTAACCCCTAAATCCGGGTTTCACGTTTCACGTTCTCTGAATCAGGACGTTATGAGACATACTGCTTCATCGCGAGACGCGGCGAGGAGTCGGCCCGCAGCAGAAGGAGTATAAGAAATGCGGGTTAATACTCCCCGCGATTTTTCCCGACACTGTCGTCAGTCCACCAGTACAAAATACGCCCGCAATTCTCACAATGGGCGAGGTGGTTCTCGGCTTTCACCTCAACGACAGTTGCCTTTACGACCTTCATGTGGCACCCCTGACAGACCTCGTCAATCAAACCCACAATGGCCATTCCGTTCTTGGATTTGAAGAGCCGGTTGTAATTGTCGATCACCGCGTCATCGAGGGCAGCGCAGTGTTTTTCCCTCTCAATGAGTTCGGCGGCGCGGTCGGCTTTAAGTTTCGTTGCAAGCTCGGCGAGATCTTCGAGCTCTTCTTTGACGGAGACTTCGTTTTCCTTCAACTTGATCCTCGCAACGTCGAGGGCTTTCCTCTGAATATCCGCTTTCTCCATCAACTCCATCTCCCGGTCTTCGAGCCCGGCGATCTCAGCGGTATATCGCTCGATCTCACTACCCATGCGGCGGAATTCTTCGTTCTTTCTCGTTTCGAACTGCTGAACCTTCAGTTTGGTAATCGAATCGCGCCGGGTCGCCACATCGATCTCCAGATTTTTGACCGCAACTTCCGTGTGCTGCATTTCCAGCTTTGCCGCTTCAACGGCTCGCTGGTCTTCAACGAGACGCTCCTTGATGTCCACTTCTTCGACCGGTATCCCGCTCAATTCTTTGTCGATCGACTTAATTTTCTGGTCGTGATGCTGAACACGGACGAGTTTCTCAACTTCGGGTAACATAACAAAAGGGGAAGGTCTGGAATGCCTCGATCAGGGTGGCGGAGGCATCGTTGTTTACAAAACCGCACACAAGGCCATTTGCCAATCTAAATCAACCACTCCGGCACACCACAATGATTCTGCACTTCACGGGCTGATTCGAGCCGTTTGAGCCATCCCCCTCCCTCTTCCGATGGTAGACCAAACCAGGATCGACAACCCCCGAAGGTCTTTCGATCGCTCAGGATCCAGGGATCGGTCAACTGCCATGCCTTAACAACCGCATAAGATAAGCCCGGCTCATCGCCCCACTCAAAACGTTCACGAACGATTTCTTCTTTCCAAATATGATACGGATCAAGTTTCAATACCTCGTTCCAATCCGTAAGACGTCCCGCACTGATAGTCTCAACATAAACCGAAAAAGTAATCTCCGTCCCCATCTCGACAGGAACCGCACGTAAAGAACCATCGAGATGAAGTTTCACCTGTTGCGCCTGTTCGTGAAAAACGCTGGGGAAAAGAAAAAAACGTTCGTGTAACCACTGAAAGCCCACTTTTCCCTCAGAAATTCCTCCTTTTCTGAGAATCACACTTTGCTCACCGGAGACCAGCGCATCGGATACAAGTTGCCACTCTTTGAATGCGACAGGCCGCCAATCCGGGTCGAAATACTTCATACTATTCTGAAACGAAATGCTTCGACGAATTGCTCGAATTTGCAAGTGCTGCTCATTTTCTATTGGAAAATCAAGCTGAATGCTCTAATTTCCGACTCCCCCGAAGTAGTCTCCGACTGCACCGGGGTAAGATGGTGGCTGTAGCTCAGTGGTAGAGCCCCGGATTGTGATTCCGGTTGTCGCGGGTTCAAGCCCCGTCAGCCACCCCATTTTCTTTCCCCGGCCCGCCATTTTTTAACCGGGCCAGAACCTGATCGTTGTTTGCTCCCTTCATGGATTCTCTCGAAGCCACGATCCATTACACATTCTCCAATCCTCTTCTTCTCGAAGAAGCATTGACCCATCCCAGCCTGGCCCGCGAAACAAAACGCACTCGTTTTGACAATCAACGCCTTGAGCATCTCGGAGACGCCGTCATTCAATTGATTCTAACAGAGGAATTGTTTCGCTTGTTTCCCCAATTTGGAGAAGGTCCACTTACAAAACTGCGAAGTCGACTTGTCTCTCGCGAGGCACTTTGTCAGTTAGCGGGCAAAATTACGCTTGGCAGCTATCTCTTCTTTGGAAAAGGTGAACTTTCAAGCGGTGGACGGGAACGTCCTTCAAATCTTGCTGATGCACTCGAAGCTCTCGTGGGAGCCATCTATCTTGATGGTGGACTGGAG